>JAGLHR010000684.1 GCA_023143415.1 Thiomargarita sp.
TTTTAATCCATTCGAGGTTCAAGTTTTTCTTTAAAAAACTTGAACCTCGAATCTTATATACAATCCTTGTAGTTAACTGTTGTCAGACGAAAAACTTGATGATCGAGTGACAGGTTTTGGAAACCTGTCAGGTTTGATTCATCTGGAATTAATTTCATACACGTTCCTTAGTATAAAATAACGCGACAAAAATATCACAGGCTCGAATCGCCTCATTATATTTCTCTTGCAATCGCGTTTGCAACATCGCATTAGCTAATACTCGATGATCAAGTTTTTAGTCTTTCAACAATAACTAAAAGGGCATTTTTTGGAGTATATTCGATTCGAGGTTTAAGTTACCGAAAAAACGTTAGCCTCGACTCGAATGCTTTAGCTTTGGGCGTATTGGAGTTCAACGCTTTAGCTTTGAGCGCGTTCAACGCTTTAGCTTTGGAACCGTGGTATTAAGTCGCCAAAGCTGAAGCGTTGGACTCCAGAATGTATTTTTAATACTTTGATTTTAAATAAGTTTTAAATTTATTTCGCCTATTCTGTCTGTTGGGTAACGAAAAAACTTGATGATCGAGTAATATTGTTCTCCCAGGCGATGACTTCAATAAACAGATTCTTTTTGTACAGAGATTTTTTTCGCTGAGAAATAAAATTCTCAAACAGGCGGCGTTCTGATTCTAATTCCTCTGAAGACACGAGAAAAATGGTGATTTTTGACATTACACTAAGAGATTGTTTTAGTGATTTAATGTCTGATCAATTCCCAAATTGAGGGCATTAAAGTAGCAACAGAACTGTTAAATGTGATAAAATGATAAACTTTGATATTTATTTCAAAGCGAATAAGCCCTTCTCTATTAAACCAAATTCACCTCATTTTGGAGAACAACCCATGAAAAAAGTTGCTTCATTACGTTATGGTGTCATTTTTAAAAAAGCGTTTTCTAACCTGGATGTTTTTAAAGCCTTTGTGAAAGACTTTATTGGCATTGAACTTAAAATTAACCAAGTTGAAACGGAAAAAGAATTTTCCCCAATCATTGGCAAAGTGGAGTCCCGCTTTGATTTATTTGCGGAAGATATTGAGAATCGGGTTATTGTTGACATTCAGCATGTTCGTTATGGCGATCATTATGATCGTTTTTTGCATTATCATTGTGTTGCTTTGTTAGAAAAAATTGCGAGTTCGACAAACTATAGTCCAAATTTGAGGGTGTTTACGATTGTGGTTTTAACCTCCGGTGATAAGCACAAAGTTGATATGGCAACAACTGACTTCGCGCCCAAAGATAACAAGGGTAAGCCTTTAAATGAACTTCAACATAAAATTATTTTTCTCTCTCCGAAATATGTCACGGATGAGACACCAGAACCGTATCGTGAATGGTTACTAGCGATTGCAGACAGTTTAGATGAAGAAGTCGATGAGACGGCTTATCAACGCAAAGAGATACGACAGGTTTTTGATTTGATTGAGCAAGATTTAGTTTCGCCGCAAGAACGTTTTAAAATGAAAGATGAGTATGGCATGGAACAGCTTCAACGGGATAATGCTTTAAAAACCGCCAGAAAAATTGCTCGTAGCCTATTATCCGAAGGCATTGATCCGGCTATCGTTGCTAAAACAACGGGTATTTCTGCCGATGAGTTAGCTGCTATCTCATTTTAAGGGCAGGAGGGCAGATTTGGAGTCCAAACCTTCAGATTTGGAAGTCTTTGATATTTAAGCGAAATCATCCAAATCTGAAGGTTTGGACTCCAATAAATATTCCTTTCGAGGTTTGAGTTTTTTTGAAAAAAAACTCAAACCTCGAAAACTTAATGGCATTGAAGCGTAGGGTGGGTAGGAACGAAGTGGAAACCCACCTTTCAGCTGTTCTTTGTACAGGACATTTTTTATTGTTTGAATCAGAATTTTCACAATTCAAGAATTTTCAGAATTAAAAATCAAGTGAGTTTTCATTGACACAAAATTTTTTAAATTCTGTTAATTCTGAAATTCTGAAATTCTGATTCAAACGATTAAAAGTGATTAAAATCAATGAATTATAAAAAAATATCCTATTCTTGAAAGAGGGCGATAGCTTGTTTATACAGGGCAAGCACTTGTTGTTTGTTTTGCCGAATAGCAGTGATTTTGTAAAACGGTATTTTTTAGCTTGGACAATCCCCCCCAATCCCGATTGAAACAAACTCTCTAAATCATCCTCAAACTGATTCTCATCTTCAACCGCAAACAAGGTTTTTAAATGCGCTAAAGGTATAGCTTCCGCTGGCAACACCGAAAAATACCGTAAAATCCGTTGTTTCTCCTCATCTAGCTCTTCTGGCTCAAACATCGCCAAAATATACTGATATAACTTAGCTTGCTTCTCTTTCAACTGACTATCCGCATGAGAACCCACCGTGATGACTCGTTGCAAATCCTGATGGCTCAAACCACTCTCCAAACGTGCCAACAACTGCTCAATACTCAAACGTTTCTTCTTGCCCGCTTTCGCGATTAACTCAATCATCAAAGTATGGTGATAAATTTTCTCCAACAATTTCGGCAATAAATCGCTCTCCGTCGGATAATAATGCTGAAATAAATTCATCGCCTCTGCGGGGGATAATTCAGGCACTTCAACTTTGCCGCAAATCCCCACTGACAAAAGTTGCAATCGCTGATGAATATCAGCCAACAAATCATCTCGCCCTATGAAGTAATCGGGTTTAGGGATGGTGGGGAAATGCAATTTCTTTTTATCACCGAAATCAGCATTATGGATTTGGTGAATATTGTAGATTTTTTCTGCTGTTTGGGTTTGGTTCATAATCACCTTGAGGCGCACGTTCAATCGGATCATCTGCAAGACAGCCAGCCGTTTTCTCAAACGGCGGGCCATTCTGGGGACGGTTTATTATCAGTCATTACATGTCGTTTAGATTCTAGGGACGGTAAAGCATCAATTAAGGCGATGATTTCAACTTTCGCGCCCATTGGCAAATCGGAGAAAAAAACTTTGCCCACTTTTTCCAACAACGGCTTTTTGCCTAATTGCATTAATCATAATTTCTCCACAACCTCGAAAAACCGCTGAGGTTTCCAAAACCTCAGAGGTTTGGCTGCCTATAATTATTCAAATTTCGATCAATTTTTTCAATATTTGAGGCTCTTGCAAAATTCATGGATGAAAACGAGGGCGAACACGCAGGTTCGCCCCTACTGAAAGACATGATGTTTTGTAGGGGCTGCGTCACTGCCATTAAGTCATGTAGGGTGGGCAACGTATTTTTGGTGCAACGGCACCACTTTTTTAATGAGGAAGGTGGGCAATAAAAGGACTTTGCCCACCCTACATCACTAGTCGTAGCAACAGATAAAAACCTCAGAGGTTTTGAAAACCTCAGAGGTTTGATTCCGTGCCAATCAAGAAATCCTTTGAAAAAATCGGATTTCGACTGATTCTCGGCTGAATGCGTTCCCCGACTTCGGATCAAGGAAACGATAAATTCAGTGGGGCAGTTATTATTGTTTTCGCCATTCACCGGTTGGATCAATTTTATTCAAAGATTCTTCAATGGTTCTGCAATCAAACTCATTATTACTATTTATTCGCATTTTCACGAGAAGGGGAACGGCTTTGACGGCGGCAGAACCCATTTGTCCCAAAGCCTCAGCGGCGGCTTCGCGAACATAACTATTATTATCACTATTCAATGCTTTCACGAGATGAGGAACCGCTTTGACGGCAGCAGAACCCATTTGTCCCAAAGCCTCAGCGGCGGCTTCGCGAACATAACTATTATTATCACTATTCAATGCTTTCACGAGATGAGGAACCGCTTTGACGGCAACTGGTCCAATTTTTCCCAAAGCATCAGCGACGACCCAGCGAACATCACTCTCATTATCACTATTGTCCAAGGCTTTCACGAGATGAGGGACTGCGGCAGAACCCATTTGTCCCAAAGCCTCAGCGGCGGCTTTGCGAACATCATTATTATTACTATCAAACAAGGTTTTCACGAGATGAGGGAGTGCGGCAGAACCCATTTGTCCCAAAGCATTAGCGGCGGCATTGCGAACATCATTATCACTATTGTCCAAGGCTTTCAGGAGATGAGGAATAGCTTTGACGGCAGGCTGTCCAATTTTTCCCAAAGCATTAGCAGCGGCTTCGCGAACATCACTCTCATTATTTTCCAAGGATTTCACGAGATGGGGAACCGCTTTGACGGCGGTTGGTCCGATTTTTCCCAAAGCCTCAGCAGCGGCCCTGCGAACATCACTATCACGATTGTCCAAGGCTTTCACGAGATGAGGGACTGCGGCAGAACCCATTTGTCCCAAAGCCTCAGCGGCGGCTTTGCGAACATCATTATTATTACTATCAAACAAGGTTTTCACGAAATGAGAAATGGCACTCTGAATACTTTCGCTCTGTCGCCATTGGGGGTCAATTTTTTCTAAGGCATCAGCCGCGGCCTTGCGAACATCACTATTAGTATTGCCCAAGGCTTTCACAAGATATGGAACCGCTTTGATGGCGGTTGATCCTATTTTCCCCAAAGCATTAGCGACGGAATTGCGAACACCACTATTATTATTACTATTAACAAAGACTTTCACGAGATGAGGAACCGCTTTTACGGCTGCCGGTCCAATTTGTCCTAAAGCGTTCGCGGCAGCTTTGCTAACATCACGATTATTATCGTCCAAGGTTTTCACGAGATGAGGAACCGCTTCGACGGCTGCTGGTCCAATTTGTCCCAACGTTTCAGCGGCAAGACGATGAAAATGCAATTGACCACCCACTAACACTGTGACGAGATGAGGAATAACACTTTAACCATCAAATCTTAATAAGGCTTTGAAAGCAATCTCCATTTCCTCCTCTGAATAATCCGGCGAAGTACAGATTCTTGCCAACTCCTCAAGCGTTTTACCACGTCCCCCCAATAGGTAAAGATAAAAACGATTTGCTGGACCAAGCGCGTAAAAACTCACCACCAATCGGAAGAAAACCGCCAGCGTCGCTAACAAGAAGCCCATTTTCAAACTGTGCAGTTGCCAGTCAAAAATCTGAAAAGCGTCTCCAAAGTCCAAAGTCCGCAAAATATTATCCAATGGCCATAACAGCCAATTTATCAAATGCCAATCATTGGTTATGCCCGTAATCATAATCAACAGAATTGCTATCACCAATCCCAAAATGCGAATACGCTTGAGAAAGTCAAGTGTGCCTTTGAACCGTTCTGCAAAACGTTGCATATTCATCAAAGTAGAGGCTTGTTGAGTCGCGGAACGGCGGTTTATCAGCATAAAAAGGCTTCCCAACAGAAAAATATCGACCATGATGTGCATACTAAAAAGCGCGATTCCCGTTAACGTACTTTGATGTTTCACGTTTTGTAAATGGATACCATAAGCATCAAGAACATCTAATAAGTCCACCGCTCGCAGTATATGCACCGCTATCAATTCTATCCAATCAGACCAATTGGGCGGGAGCGCGTAAGAATAATGCCCTGCGCCGAGCAGATCGTAAATCAGAACATGTAGGCGACAAAAGAGTGCTAACTGAACAATATTAAGGAAAGTGATGTTAATAGTAATTTTTCCTTGGCGGAACAAGTACGTTAGCGATAAACCATAATTAAAAACAATGAGCAGAGCCATCAGCCAGAGTAATATCTGGGTTTCTGGTAAAACAAAAGTGATCACAAAATAAACGATAGACAGTAACGTGACTGCCTCAATGGCATTTTTTTTTAATGGTATTTCCATAGAGAAACTTCCAATAAATTAGATTTATTTGCGGTTATTTTAGAAAAAATGGTGGGTTTCCTACGTTTTTAGAAAAATGGTGCCACTTCGTTCCTACCCACCCTACATTTTCTAGTGTAAAATAAAATTCAATCGTTACAATACCATTTATTTTTATGAACATTTATAGAGCCATGACAAACAAAATTTTTATCTTGACTGAAAGTATTGATGAAGGTATTACCCGTATGTGGCACTTTCAAGTGCCGAATAAATACGAAATGGCACAATTTATCATCGCCAACATTACCCATTATAATAACATGGGAATGTTTGACGGAATTAGCTGGCAATCGGGGTTATACCGCTGGTACAGAAATAGAGCGTTCAGCCCTGAAACCTTATTGAAGGCAATAGATAATTCGTCAATTGATGGTGATAGCGAATCTCGGTTTGAAATTCATGAAATTGATCTTTCACAAAATGGTGAGAAAGCCGATGATGTCACATGGACTGGCGAAACAGCGAAGTAGCGAAGTAGGGTGGGTAGAGCGAGAGCGAAACCCATCGTGGCTAAAAAAACTTGATCATCAGGTAATAATGGTATAATTTTTCACTAAAATAATGAGCAGCAAGGAGTCAAAAATGACTGATAAAGAATTGAAAGAATTAGTGGGCAGTTTGGCAATCGCCCAACAAAAGACAGATATTCAACTGGCAAGAACAGATGCACAACTGGCAAAGACAGATGCCCAACTGGCAAAAACAGATGAAAAACTGGAGAAATTAATTGAACAGCACGATAAAACTGAAGCTGGGCTGAAAGAATTACAAAAAGCCATTAAACAAGTGACGACTCAATTAGGTGATCTGGGCAACATTCAAGGCAATGTCGCCGAAGATTTATTTCGCCGAAATATTGTTTCGTTACTGGCGAAAAGAGGGATCAAAGTTGATAATGTTGGTTTTCACGTCACGATGCCGGGAACCGCTGAATATGATATTGTTGCCGAAAACGGTAAAGAAGTCGTTGTTTTAGAAGTGAAGAATAAATTGAGTTCACGCCACATTCGACGCTTTTTAAATGTGCAATTACCGAAATTTAAGCAGGAATTTCCGGTTTATGCCGATTATCAAATCTATGGCGCACTTGGTTCATTGATTGTCTCAGAAGCATTGGAAAAACAAGCCGCGAGTGAAGGTTTATTTGTATTTACCCAAACCAAAGAGGGCGGTGCAAGTATTGCCAATTCACCCAATTTTCAAGCGAAAGCTTGGTAGTTATAACGTTTTTCGTTTTGGTGAAATACAA
>JAGLHR010000685.1 GCA_023143415.1 Thiomargarita sp.
TCGCTTTTTTACCCGTTTGATAAATATTATCTATGATATTAGCAAATACTTTCAAACCCGTTTTGGTTTGAGCTCGATTTTCAATTTCGAGTCGAGGCTAAAGTTTTTTTTAAAGAAAAAACTTTAACCTCGACTTGATTTTCAAAAAAATCAAACCTCGAAAAGTTCTTTTACCGTTTCGACATTATCCAGTACAATGCCATCTAAAGCTTTAGTTACATAAGGAAATACTTTATGTTCTATTGGATTGTATTTTGAACAATAGCTTGGATAATGGGCAATGCGGATAGTGATTTTTATACGATTCGCCAGCCTTTGAATCGCCTCTTTAAAAACATAATGTCTATAACTATTTGAGCCACCACCATCACAGAAAATCAACAGATTGTTGGCATTTGGGTATTGAATCTGACCCTCTGCCACCAGAAAAGTAAGCTATCATAAACAAAATCAGCGGTATCTTTAGAGGAATTAAGATTTATAAACGCTTTATTTTGAACAATATCATAAATACCATGAGGCACAACAAGACCCGTTTGCAAAGAGCTAAAATCATGATCATAAACTTTAGGAGCTTCTTGTGAATATACTTCACCATCACGATATAAAGCCCCAAAGGGCTCTTTTTTCTTGCTATCCATTCGAGGTTTGAGTTTTTTTTTCAAAAAAACTCAAACCTCGATTCGAGGTTTGAGTTTTTTTTTCAAAAAAACTCAAACCTCGAATGCTGATGATTGGTTCTCCATTTTCAATGAATTGATCACGCAATTGCTCAATATTTTTGAATTGTTTATCTCTATCTACTACATCTTTTATCGTTTTACATTTATCCATTTTGCGTTTTTTAAACTGATGGAACTTGAGCAAAGTACGTACTGTAAATGTGCTAACCTGAATGCCTTTCTCAGCTAATTTGTCAACGATTTCTTCCTGGCTTAGGTATGTCCATCTAATATCTTCATTCATTGGACAACCAGCTGTGTGCTTTGATATGATTTCCAAAAACACGTCATGAATATTTGGATAGTTTTCCTCAACATAAGGGCGACCCGCTCCAGCTTGCCTAATGCTATCAATATTTAACGTTTTTTTTATTTCTTTTATCCCCTTTGAGATTGTTTTAGGATCAATCTTGAGCAGTTTAGAGAGGTAT
The DNA here is from genome assembly GCA_023143415.1 of Thiomargarita sp. GTDB lineage: Bacteria > Pseudomonadota > Gammaproteobacteria > Beggiatoales > Beggiatoaceae > QNES01. The sequence continues at coordinate 1,154 of JAGLHR010000685.1, forward strand.
GAAATGCCACCATGACCTAATTTCAACGCTTCAACCGCAGCATAGCGGCGTAAGTCTCTTTCGTTAAGTGTTTCAGCGAATAGTCTCATACTTTCTTCAATTTCTGAGTGGTAATTATTTAGTTTCATAGTGCAACACATTATATCATATTTTGTGCAAATCTGGAAGTTATTTTATTGGCTTCCCTAAAGTAGAAAATGTTTGTGATACTGAAGGGGTTGAAGCCATTTCAGAATCATAGATATGAAAGGTAATTTGGCTTGGTACCCCATTTTGTCCTATATAGCTTCTTGGAACATCTTTTTTCAACAAAATACCCGCATAAGTTGTTATAGGCAAACACACAACCAACAGAATTACTAATATGTTTACTAACAATGCTCTTTGAATATTCATCTCATACATTCCTTCTAGTTAGGGATGCCGCAGGAAATAATATACGCCGTTTTTAAGTTTTTAGAAATACTATCCCTTCAAGGAATAGTATCTGTTGCGGTTGTTGCGTAAGTTATTTGCTGCGGTGTCCCTTATTACCCAGCGTGGCGTACCACGACGCTCCCGCGTCAAGTGAAAACGGAGTACGAAACTCATCATAACAAATACTCGACGTTGGAATGTCTCAATACGCATTTATTTCCAACGAGGACGTTGGGAACGATAAAAATAAAATGTCAACCATAAGGTGGGCAACGAAAATATGTTGCCCACCCTACTTTACTACTTCACTAATAACTATGATTCGTCTTAAAATCTTCCAAAGCCGCTTTCAGGCTATTGGCGATCTCATCATTATAATCACCCTTTTCATTAATCTTGGCTAAAAGTGCTGCCTGGCTGGAACGCATGTAGCTGTGCAGGGCACTTTCAAAGTCCACGACTTTTTTCAGGGGAACATCGTCAATATAGCCCTCATTAGCGGAATAGAGAGAAACAGCCATTTCTGCCACCGTCAAGGGGGCATATTGTTTTTGCTTCATCAACTCAGTGACTCGTTGCCCCCGTTCTAATTGCTTACGGGTGCTTTCGTCTAAGTCTGAGGCGAATTGTGCAAAAGCGGCTAATTCTCGATATTGCGCTAAGTCTAAACGGATACCACCACCCAGCTTTTTGATAATTTTGGTTTGGGCGGCACTGCCGACTCGCGAGACGGATAAACCGGCATTAATGGCAGGGCGGATACCCGCATTAAACAAGTCGGTTTCTAGGAAAATCTGTCCGTCTGTAATGGAAATCACGTTGGTTGGGACAAAGGCGGATACGTCACCAGCTTGTGTTTCAATAATCGGTAAGGCGGTTAATGAACCTGTTTTGCCTTTGACTTTGCCATCAGTGATTTTTTCAATGTGCTCAACATTGAGACGGGAGGCGCGTTCTAGCAGGCGGGAGTGCAAGTAGAACACATCCCCCGGATAGGCTTCACGACCCGGTGGACGGCGCAATAGCAATGAAACTTGACGATAAGCCCAAGCTTGTTTGGTCAAATCGTCATAGATAATCAGTGCATCTTCGCCCCGATCCCGGAAAAATTCTCCCATTGAGCAACCAGAATAGGGTGCAATATATTGTAGAGAAGCGGCATCAGAAGCGGGGGCGGAGACAACGATGGTGTGTTTCATCGCCTCATGTTCTTCCAATTTATGCACAACGTTAGCAACCGATGAGGCTTTTTGACCAATAGCCACATAGATACATTTAATACCTGTCTCTTTTTGGTTGATAATCGTGTCTATCGCTAAAGCGGTTTTACCCGTTTGTCGATCTCCGATAATCAGTTCACGTTGTCCACGTCCAACCGGCACCATTGCATCAATGGCTTTTAATCCGGTTTGTACGGGTTGGCTAACGGATTGGCGACTGATAACGCCAGGTGCAATGCGTTCCAAGGGAAGCGTTTCGGTGGTGGCAACAGGACCTTTACCATCTAGCGGATGTCCCAATGGGTTGACAACGCGCCCTAATAGGGCTTCACCAACTGGGACCTCTAAGATTCTTCCTGTGCATTTAACGGTATCGCCCTCGGTAATATGTGTATAAGGACCTAATACGACTGCGCCAACGGAATCACGTTCAAGGTTTAGTGCCATACCAAAGGAGTCGCCAGGAAATTCTAGCATTTCTCCTTGCACCACATCTGCCAAGCCGTGAATACGGACGATGCCATCTGTGACGCTGACGATGCTGCCTTCACTACGGGATTCCGCCGCCAAGTCGTAATTTTGGATCTTCCTTTTAATTAATTCGCTAATTTCAGAAGGATTCAGTTGCATTGATAATTTTCTCGTTTTAACGGCGCAATTCGGTGGCTAATCGTTGAAGATGTCCTTTCATAGAGACATCAATGACTTCATCACCAGTACGAATGAGACAACCGCCCAGTAAGGACTTGTCAAGCGTAATATCAACATCAACGGTTTTACCTAAACGCCTTTTTAAGGCGGTTTCAATCTCTTGCTGTTGCTGAGGCTCGACAGGATAGGGGGCGGTAATTTCTACTTTGCGCATCCCCTGATGTTGCGCTTTTAATTGTTCAAATTGAAGCGCAATTTGCGGTATTGTATTTAACCTTTTGTTTTCCAAAAGGATTTTTAATAAATTCACCCCCAGTTTGCTGAGAGGTTCTTCACAAACATCAAGCAATAGGCGGGTTAAGGTGTTTTTATCCACCTGTGGATTTGCAATAACCGCAGTCATTGTGGTGTCTTCGATGACTGTTGTTAAGAAATTTAAGTCATTGGACCAGTCATCAAAATTATCTGCCTCAACGGCTAAATCAAACACCGCGTTTGCATAAGGACGTGCTAAGGTTGCAAATTCTGCCATAACATCAATTGCCTATAACTTTTTAATCATACTGTTAAGGAATTCTTTATGCTGTTCTGCATCAACTTCGCGTTCCAGAATCTTTTCTGCGGTAGCTAGTGCTAAATTGACAACTTGCCCTTGCAGTTCTTCTTTGACGCGATTTTTTTCATGCTCAATTTCAGAAAGGGCGGCGGTAATTTTACGTTGCCCTTCCACAAGCCCTTGTTCCTTAGCTTCCTCAATAATTTCGTTGGATCGTTGATTAGCCGCAGTAATAATATCCGCTGCGTTCTGTTTTGCTTCGCGTAATCGTTTGGCCGCACGTTCTTTGGCTAATTCCAATTCATGTGCGCCACGATCTGAGGCGGCCAAGCCGTCTGCAATACGCTTAGTACGTGCCTCCATCATTTGAGTGATGGGGCCCCATAAAAATTTTTGAATGAACAAGAGCAACACTACGAAAGTGAATATCTGTCCAAAAAGAGTGACTGTGATGCTCACATCAACCCCCGTTTATTGAATGAGTGGGAAAATTGATCAATATCAATCTAGCCGCCGATTGCTGCTTTAGCAGCACCCAAAAACGGATTGGCGAAAATGAACCACATGGACATACCCAAGATGATGAATGGGAATGCTTCCATCAAACCGCCAGTGAACAACATTTGTACCATCAGTTGTGGTCTCATTTCAGGCTGTCTTGCAATGCCTTCTAGGTATTTGGAACAAATCAACGCCCAACCGAGTGCGGAGGCAAATCCGGCGGCGGAGAGCATTAAGCCAACAATGAGGGCGGTGGAACTGTAAAGTTGAGTAATCAATTCAGGGGTCATTCAAAAATCTCCTTCAAAATAATGGTGAATGGTTAATGGTGAATGGTGAAT
>JAGLHR010000686.1 GCA_023143415.1 Thiomargarita sp.
ACGCCCAAAGTTAATGTTGGACTCCTATAAACGCCCAAAGTTAATGTTGAACCCCTATAAACGCCCAAAGTTAATGTTGAACCCCTATAAATGCCCAAACCTAATTAAAGTCTCATTCCTAAGCACGTAACCGTGCTAAAATCCGTTGAAATAAACTACGCTTTGTATTAGGAGTTTGTGTCGAGAGCTGTTGTCGTGACATAGTTCGTCTATCTACAAACGCCAATTTGAGTGCAGTTGCTGCACTAAAAAATGCAAACACATAGCGTTGTGGAATATCTAAAATTTTTGCTGTTTCTAATAATGAAGTGGGTTGTTCCATCCATAGAGCAGAAATTTTTAAAGCATAAGGTGTCACAATCAGGCGCGTAAAGTTAGGCCAATGTAATAACACAATATTTTTATGTAAATCTATGCCTTTAGGTACACGTCCTCGCGCTGTCCAGAGGGCAACTTGCCATAAAAACTTATCTAAGGGTTTAAACAATAATTGATGGGTTGTTATATATTCTTCCAAGTCTGTTTTGTTTAAAGTCGTCATGCGTAAATGGCTATGTGATAATGGCAACAATGTCATTGTCCGTAAATTGCTGTCTGTCACTTCACAACCGCATAAAATTTTATTCGTATTATAGATGAATACGATAGGTTTATATAAGCCTTCAATCAGGATGCCACCTTGATCAAATTGTTGACTAACCACCATGGCTTTTTCAAAGAAACCTTGTAAATATTGACTAGGATCATAATAGATTTTTTCTATTTCTTCATCCGGGTTAATATCCAGAACATAACCGCAATATTGATGTAAGACTTCTTCATCATCAATGGTGGCGATTTCCGCTGCTAATTTAATATCGCTGGGGGCTGGTAATTTATTGACCAATTTGGTGGAAGCAGTGGAAACTTTTTGGACTGATTTAGGAGATTCCCATTGTTTTATCTTTTTGAGGGCTTTGATTAACTTATCAACTTCAATTGGTTTTTTAACATGAACAGTGCCAGCAATATCTTTATCCTCAAGAGATAAGATCACTATTGGCAAATGGGGATAAAGTGTACGATATTTTTTCCATGAATTTTTTCCTTCTAAACTGTCTAAGTCAAAAACACAAGCTTGAGCAGATTGAATATCATTAACAAGGACATATTCACCTTTTCCAGGACCATTAAATACCATTTCAAGGATTTTTATCGTTCGTTGATCCATTCCAAAAGCGGCGGTATTTATAGGTAGTTGTTTGTTCATAATTATTTGTAACGACTCAGGGCAACCA
>JAGLHR010000687.1 GCA_023143415.1 Thiomargarita sp.
TTAAGAAATCCTTTCCAAAAATCGGATTTCTAAGCTCAAAAACGAATAGGGCCGGATAGGTTCAATAACTCTATAATAATTTTCGCCAAAATTTTTGAGTAGGATTAATGATTAGGAACGTTTCGAGGTTTGAGTTTTTCTTTAAAAAACTCAAACCTCGAAAATAAAATCATTTCCAAAATTCTTAATCAAATCTGACAGGTTTAGTTTTGTATTTTATTAAATTTCTTAAAAAAAATAATTAACCATTAACCAGCAATCAGTTTAAACCGTCAATCCACTGTACTCAGTGTGCAATTTCGATCACTAAAAGCAATTTACTACATTCATGAGTGTTATAAAATTATTTTACAAAACATTACAAATCACATTATTTATGGGCTTGCTATTAATCCTAATAGGAGCGACAGCAGGTGCGCTAGTTCAATGGGTTTTTATACCACAACTGCCCTCCACTGAAAATCTAAGGAAAGTCCAACTGCAAGTACCAATCCATGTTTACACAAAAGATAAGGTATTTATTGCCGAATATGGAAAACAGCGTCGAATCCCACTAACTACGATACCACCGCTACTGGAAAAAGCCGTATTAGCTGCGGAGGATGATAGATTTTACGAACATCAGGGGGTAGATATAAAGGGATTATTTCGGGCAGTCGTTAATCTGTTAAAAACAGGTGAAAAGCGGCAAGGGGGTAGTACCATCACTATGCAAGTGGCTCGTAACTTCTTTCTATCCTATGAAAGGACATTTACACGCAAATTTAAGGAAATATTGCTTGCCCTTAAAATTGAAAATGAGTTGCCGAAAAAGGATATCCTGAGATTATATTTGAATAAAATTTATTTTGGTCATCGTGCTTATGGTGTTGGTGCGGCGGCTCAAATTTACTATGGCAAAAACATTGAACGATTAGAATTGGCGGAATGGGCGATGTTAGCTGGCATACCTAAAGCACCTTCAGTGAATAATCCGTTGAGCAATCCAAAGCGTGCATTGGAACGTAGAGGTTATGTGCTAAAACGTATGCTGCTTCTTAAAGAGATTAATCAAGAAGACTATGAAAAGGCAATGAAAGCCCCAAATACCGCAAAACCTCATCAATTGGTTCGGGAAATAGATGCCTTGTATATCGCTGAAATGGTACGCTCATTTTTGGTGGATAAATTTGGTGAGGATGCGACAACAAAGGGTTATAAGATTTTTACGACCATTGATAGCCGTTTGCAATCTCACGCTAATTCGGTGATACAAAGAACTTTGTTTACTCATGACAGGTGGCGGCGGCGTTTTAATGGTCCTGTTGCTCAGCTCAAGATACCTAAAGATGTGAAGAATGTGGATAAGTGGGCTGAAAACGTTTTGCGAAATTACCCCATAATGGAACAATTGGTACCCAGTCTGGTACTTAGTGTTGGACGAAAAACGATTAGGGCTTATAATAAGAAAGCGGGGCATTTTAAAATTAGATGGAGAGGTATGGCTTGGGCGCGGAAAAAAGGGAGAAGATATCCCAGAAATGCTTGGGAAATCGCTAAGCGAGGGGATATTATTATGGCTCGCCCTTCATCCCGGGGTAAGCGACGGAAGAATAATTCTGATGATGATGATTTATATCAGGTTAAATCTAAAAAAGATTTCAAAAATGTACATTGGCGTTTGTCTCAAGCACCTAAAATTGAAGCAGCTTTGGTAACATTGAACCCTAAAGATGGCGCGATTAAGGCACTGGTGGGGGGATTTGATTATTACAATAGTAAGTTTAATCGAGCCACACAGGCAAAAAGGCAACCAGGTTCGTCTTTTAAACCGTTTATTTACTCAGCAGCATTGGCAAGGGGATATTCTCCGTCAAGTCCCATTTATGATGGGATGTTTAAAACGCCTGGCGGATGGCGCCCTCGTAATTATAGTCATCGGTATTATGGTTGGACGACACTAAGAACAGCATTAATGTATTCATTTAATGTTTCTGCGGTACGGTTGTTGGATAAAATTGGCGTGGGTTATGCCATTAATCATTTTACTAAGTTTGGTTTTAAAAAGGAGAGTTTTCCCAGAAATTTAACGATTGTTTTGGGTACAGCTGAAGTGACTCCGTTGGAGTTGACAGCAGGTTTTGCCGTTTTTGCCAATGGAGGGTTTCGGGTTAAGCCTTACTTCATTGATCACATTGAAGATGTGAATGGTAAAGTGGTTTATTCCGCAAATCCATTGAAAATTTGTCGAAATTGCCCTTCGGAAATTTTGGATCAAGCAGAGGATGATGTAGAGTCTGATATTCTTGTACCTTATACAGATTGTGCCATGATACCTCGCTATGCGCCAAGAGCCATCAGTGCTCACAATGCAAGAATGATGACATCTATGCTTAGGGGTGTCATTCGTAGTGGTACGGGGCGTAGAGCACGTACACTTGGACATAATCTTGCTGGTAAAACAGGTACCACAAGTAATCAATTCGATGTCTGGTTTTCGGGCTATTCAAGTAAAGTTGTCACTTCTGTTTGGATGGGTTTTGATAGGCCTCGTTCTATAGGTCGTAAGGCAACGGGTGGAAGGACGGCATTACCTATATGGATTAGATTTATGAAGGTGGCGTTATCAAGTGGAGCGTTTACTGTAGCAGATCGTAATAATATTAATCAAAAAGGGAGTTCTGGGAGTAGTTCTGGGAGTA
>JAGLHR010000688.1 GCA_023143415.1 Thiomargarita sp.
ATCCCATTGATTATGAATTTAATCTGCCCATTGCCGAAAAAATCATTGCCGCCTCAATGGTAGAACATTTAGCGGGTATTACCAAAGCCCTATTGGAATTGGAAACAGACGCAAGTCTGATGCCTGGTACAATGACAGCATTAGTACAAGATATCTCTGTCAATGACACTCAACAGGCTATTGCTAAAAATCTATTAACAGGTGAAAAACGCACCGTTTTACTAGGGCATTTAGCCACTGCTCATCCACAATTTTCAATAATTCGTGCTTTGGCTGCTGTCATTGCAAAATTAAGTGGTGCAGAACTAGGTTATTTGGGAGAAGCAAATACATCAGGAGCTTGGTTAGCAGGTGCATTACCCCATCGGGCAGCAGACGCACCTGTTGATATAGCAGGCTTGGATGCTTATGCGATGCTCACTCAAGCATTAAAAGGTTATCTCTTATTAGGGCTAGAGCCTGAGTTAGACAGTTGGAATGGTGCGGCAGCATTAGCAACGCTTAAAAAAGCCGATTTTGTCGTCTCGTTAAGTGCCTACCATACGCCGACGATGGAAAGTTATGCTGATGTCATCTTGCCAATCTCATTATTTCCTGAAACATCAGGGACTTACGTGAATTGCGAAGGAAAATGGCAAAGTTTTAATGGTGCCATTAATCCCCCTGGCGAAACACGTCCCGCCTGGAAAATTTTACGGGTTTTAGGTAATCTATTTGATGTAAACGGCTTTGATTATATTTCCTCCGATCAAGTGCGCGATGAATTGCGAAACGAAGTCGGTGATCATCAGAATAATAATCAAACCGCGTGGCAAATTCCCAGCACCTTAACTCTTGAGCCGATTCAGGGATTGCAACGCATCAGTGAAATGCCAATTTATTCAGTTGACGCTTTAGTACGTCGTGCTAGCGCATTACAACGCACAAAAGACGCTAAAATAGCTGAAGGTGTGCATATCAATGCGAAACTCGCTGCCAAATTGGAAGTGAATGAAGAAAGTCAACTCGAAGTTGAACAGGGCGAATCAAGTCTTGTCTTAAATGTCGTCATTGATGATCGCGTTCCCGATGAAAGTGTTTTGATTTATGGGGGACAAATTGCCAACCTTGAATTGGGTGCATGGCATGGACAAGTTTCCGTGGTTAAAGTGTCGGAAATTAACCATTCGAGGTTTTAGTTTTTTGAA
>JAGLHR010000689.1 GCA_023143415.1 Thiomargarita sp.
TCGAAAACGAGAAAACTTGATCATCGAGTTAAATAAATTCTTAGAAACCCAGTTTGTTCAAAAAATTTTAACACGGCTTGGAATTATGAACAGAATTAAAACCGCGCTTAACATTCTTAGCGAATTTAAGGCGCAACAATACCATTATTTAGGAAAAGGAGTGGAGGGTGTCGTTTTTCATGATACTCAAACCGTTTATAAAGTGTATTCGCCTAAAAATAAAAAAACAGCTAATCCTCTACTTTGGGCTACGCTTGAAGAAAAAATGCCACTGTTTCAAAAAACCATTCACTTTTTTGAAATATTACCTTTACAATTTCAAGGGATTCACATTTTAACTTATCCTTATGTTAAGGGAGAAGCCCTCAGCTATTTAAACGAGGAGGAAATCCGCAGTTTTCTCACGGAGTGTTGGCAAAAAAAGTTGATTTTTCATAATATAAAAGCTGAAAATTTTATTCGAGTTGTTGATGATGGTTACTTAAAATGGATCGATTACGAAATCGATCACTTAACAGACAATCTCTTTTTGAATATGGCAGCAAGAGCTTTTATCTTGTTAAAGTATTTTGACGCGCCACAATCTGAACGCAATAAGTTGAATCGTAGTGCGATTAATCAATTTGATTTACCGCAACTGGCGGGTTTTCAGCAATTTTGCAATCAATTGTTTGCTCACATCATTTATCAAGAAAGCCAATCTGCGCTTCAAAATGCTCGCGTGAATCTTGACACGAGTAAACGCATTCTAAAAAGCACTCATCAATCACAATTAGTTGATGAAATCGTGTCAAGCGGTGAAGGTATTTTTTCAGTGCCCTATCATGCCGTTGAGAATTTAAAATCGCTCTATTTTCAATTATTATCAAAAAAAATACTGTTAAAGTCTTTGGATTACCATAATGTCAAACTGACTGATAATGGTTTTGAACCAGACTTTTTACAATTGCGCGTTGGGAAAATTAAGCCATTCCCACATAAAATCTCCCTCATCATCAAAGCCTGCCCCCAAGATTCTGCAACGCTTTATCAGCAAGTCTTGCATTTGGTAAAACAATTATCGACACCAGATGCGTTCTATGAAAAAATCATCGCTGTTGATAAAAGAGAGCAAGATTTTTTGAGACAATATACTGAAGAAGGTTCGCTTGCCAAGCTTTACGACGTGTTAAATCAATTGCTGACAGAAGGGATTGTTGATGATTATGTCGAATTGCCCGTTTCTGAAATTGAGTCGGTTAACCAACGCTGGTTTGGAATAAAAACCCATCATACGCATACTTTTAATAAAGCGTCTCCCATTTCACATCTCTACGCTTTTGAACAAGCCAAAGGGGATTACATTTTACAAATGGATTCCGATGTGATGGTGGGATGCTATGATGATAATCATTCCTATCTTACTGATATGATTGCAGAATTAGATAAGAATGAGAAAGTCATCTCAGTCGGGTTTAATATTTGCCATGCGAAGGATTCTGGTTTTAAACCCTATTATGGTTTTTCTCAGGGCGGATTTGTGCCAGAAGTACGCTTGGGTTTGTTTCATAAAGCCCGTTTGCTTAATTCCCGCCCTTTTCCTAATGAACTCCTTGAAAATGGCTTGAAAAAAAGTTGGTATCGTGCCTTACATCAAAAGCAAAAAGAAACGGATACTACCTCAATTAGAGGCGGTGATCCGAATACCTTCTACATTCATCCCCAAAATTACCGCAAAACCTGTCAGGATGTTTGGTTTACGCTATTGGATCGCGTGGAAAATAACCAGATTCCTGAGTGTCAATATGAAGAATTTGATTTGGCGGGTTCCTATTATGATTGGGCAATTCCAAAACGAAATGAAGCCCTGGTGATTGTTTGTATCGTGCAAAATAATTCCTATAGCCATTTTTTACGAATGTGGTTATCCGTCATTTCTCAAACCGATACCGATTGGGGAATCATCATTATTGACGATGCTTCCACGAATGGGCTGGATATTTGGATTGAATTTCTGGTTAAACCCTATCAAAAACAGGTGACTTATCTCAAAAACCGTTTTTCGCAAGGTGTTGCAGCCAATCTCTATAAAGCGATTCATTACTTTATGGATAATCAAGAATCGGTGATACTCATTCTGGAAGGTGATGATGCGTTGCTTGGAAAACAGGTATTTGAAAATGTGATGGAAAAATACCGGATATTTGGTGCCGAACTAACGATTGGGCAGGTATATAAAACCGATGAAATCTCTGCACATTATCCTTATCCGCCCAATTTTATCACACCCAGACAACCAGGAAGCCATGTTTGGCAGCCATTGCGAACTTTCAAGAAATATCTTTTTGATTCATTGAGTATTTACGATTTAAAGCGCGAAATTCCCGCTGATTCTCACAGGGCTGAAAATCGGCTTTTGAGTAAACTCAGCCAAAAAACGCAATGGCTAACGCAGGGAGTAGAGTATGCTTATATGTTGCCTATGATTGAAATGTCATCCAACCCCTTATTGATGAAACATTTCAATTATTATAAAGAAGCAATTACCTCAGAAACTCACCAATCTGAGGAAGAATGGGTGATTCAGGAAATCTTTAATAAAACGCCTAAAACGCCAAAAGCGGTTTTTAAAGGCAGAAAAACCTTTCTGCCTCATCTCAACAAGATTGAAATTGATCTCACTTATGAGTGCAACTTGAAATGTTTCAATTGCAACCGCTCTTGCACGCAAGCACCGACTCATGAATCAATGTCATTGTTTCAAATACAACAGTTCCTAACAGAATCGGTTGAACTTGACAAACAGTGGGAATTGATTAATATTCTGGGTGGCGAGCCGACTTTACATCCCGATTTTATGGAAATTGTTCGTGTCATTTTGCAGGATTACATTATTTCTCATTCGCCTACAACCATTCTTCAAATAACCAGCAATGGTTATTCTGAGCAAACGCAACAGATTTTAGCCGCATTGCCTCAATCGGAAAATATTGTACTTGATGCGGCTTCTTTTAAAGAATCACGTCAAATCCTCTATTTTACGCCTTTCAATTTAGCCCCTATTGATGACGATAGATTTAAAAATGCCGATTTTTCCAAAGGCTGTTGGGTGATTTCCTATTGTGGAATTGGGTTAAATAAATACGGATATTATGTTTGTAGTGCGGCTGGTGGCATTGATAGGATATTTGGCTTTCATCAAGGCATCAAAAAATTATCTCAGGTTAATGAGTCAATCAAAGCGCAATTAAACCAATTTTGCCGTTATTGTGGTAATTTTAGTGATTATGCCCAGAATCAAGGCGATTTTATACCAAGATGTGAAAAAGCGGCATTGACAAAACCCATTCTATCTCGCGCTTGGCAAAAACAGTATAAAACGTACAACCAAGGAAAGTCTCCAAAACTTGATGAAGTTTATCCTGAAGAAGGTTTTTTTACTAAGGAACTGTCATAAAATAACTTGTATTTTTAGAAACCAAGCCATGTAGGGTGGGCAAAGTCTTTTTGTTGCCCACCACCACTTTTTTAATGAGGAAGGTGGGCAAGAAAAGGACTTTGCCCACCCTACCTCACTTTGGACACACTTTTAAAATAACAATGCGTCTAAGTAAACTTAAACTCACCGGTTTTAAATCTTTTGTTGATCCCACAACGCTCTCGTTTCCGAGTGAGCGGGTTGGGGTAGTTGGACCTAATGGTTGTGGTAAATCTAATGTCATTGACGCGGTGCGTTGGGTGATGGGAGAAAGCTCCGCGAAACAATTGCGCGGGGCTGCGATGAGTGATGTCATTTTTAATGGTTCTCGCACACGCAAAGCGATTGATCAGGCTTCAATTGAATTAGTATTTGAGGAAGTCAATGTGCCCCAATATCCTGAACATTCTGAAATTGCCGTCAAAAGGCAGATTTCTCGTAAAGGGCAATCAACCTATTTTCTAAATGGTATCAAATGTCGGCGTAAAGATATTACTGATCTGTTTTTAGGCACAGGTTTAGGACCACGTAGTTATGCCATTATTGAGCAGGGCATGATTTCTCGCCTTATTGAGGCTAAACCGGAAGAATTGCGGGTATTTTTTGAAGAAGCCGCCGGGATTTCTAAATATAAAGAGCGGCGCAAAGAAACTGAACAACGGATGAATCATACCCGCGATAATCTGGCTCGACTGGATGATGTGCGTAATGAATTAGATAAACAATTAAATAAACTCAAAAAGCAAGCGAAACAAGCTGAAAAATTTCAGGAATTGAAAAAATCGGCGCAATTGCTGAAAGCGCAACTGCAAGCAATACGATGGCACACGCTGGATACGGCTGTACAGGAGCAACAACAGTTCATTGATGAACAATCGGCGGTTTTAGAAAAAGAAACTTCTGCGTTGCAGAATTTTGACTCGACGCATAAACAGCAGCGTGAAGCGCAAACTATCGCACAAAGTACGTTAAGTGATGCACAGGCGAGTTTTTATGAAATTGAAAGCGAAATCAGTCGCTTAGAGCAATCCATTCAACATGGCAATGAGCGGCGCGAGCAATTGCAAGGAGATTTAGAGCAAATTGAAAATTCACAAGATGAGGCGCGTCGCACCCTCGCATCAGATGAAGCACAAACGGCAAAATCATCCACCGACATCGCTGAAACAGAGGCGGAATTAGAAACTCAATTAAGGGATGAAAAATTAGCCCAGCAAGCCTTGCATGAAGCAGAAGAGGATTTGCATGAATGGCAGTCTATTTGGGATAAGTTCAATCAACGTTCCGCTGTTCCCACACAACGCGCTCAAATTGAACGCGCTCGGATGGAAAATCTGGAACAACGCTTAGAGCAAAGTAAACAGCGTTTTGTTCGTCTGGATGAAGAAGGAAAAGACTTAGATATCAAAGCATTAGAAAAAATTGTTCGCCATTTAGAGGCAGAAATCACTCAAGTCAAATCCACCCTTTCAGAAGCGGAAGCAACGCTCAATATCCATTATGAAGCAGCCCTTAAATTGCGCGAGGAGACAGAAAGAGAATCCGCCCAGTTACAAGCACATCAATCAGAGCAGCATAAACTGAGTGGACGTTTTGCTTCACTGGAAACCTTACAAGAAGCGGCTTTAGGTAAAAATGATACTGATTTGGTTGCATGGCTAGAAACACAAGGCTTGCACGATGCACCACGTCTTGCACAATCTCTGCGAGTGGATTCTGGCTGGGAGCATGCGGTGGAAAGGGTTTTGGGAGCGCGTTTGCAAGCATTATGTGTGGAAGATATGACGGCATTGCAAACGGCACTGGAAAATCCTCCACAAGGTGAATTGATTGTCTTTGACATAAAAAGCCCTTCTAACAGCTTGTCAAATGAAAAGGGCGAATCTCTTTTATTAGACAAAATAAAAGCACCTTGGGCTTTAAGCAGTCTATTGACAGGAGTGCGAATTGCCAATTCGCTCAGTGAAGCATATCTTATGCGTAGCCAATTAGCGGCGCATGAATCGGTGATTACCCCATCTGGTATTTGGCTCGGCTCTCATTGGCTCCATAGTCAACAGGGCGTTGATGAACGTGCTGGGCTGTTAGCGCGTGAACAAGAAATTAATGACATCACCACCCAATTAGATCGCCTCAATGAAATTGTACAAACAGTCTCTCAAGAGTTAGCGCAGCACCGTACTACCTTGCATGAACATGAAAGTCATCGCGAGCAAGCGCAACTGCGCGTCAATGAAATCAGTCAACAACTCTCTCAATTGCAAGCACAGTATAGTGGTAAAGAAGCGCGTCTTGAACATATTAAAGCACAATTAGAAAGAATTGCCAATGAACGTGCGGAATTAACAGAACAAATTGCTAATGATAACAAAGACTTAACTTCTACCCGTCATAAATTACATGCCGCCCTAGAAGAAATGTCGCAGTTAGCTGACGAGCGGGAAGAGTTAACGCATAATCGTGAATTATATCAAGAAATGGTGGCGCAAACCAGCCAAACCTGGCAGACGGCAAAAGATAATCGCCATAAAATTGAAGTACGGGCAGAATCGCTACGCACCGATCAAGCGCGTTTGCAGCAGGGCATTGATCGCTTAAAAACACAATTGGAACAATTGCATGAACAACATGATGAATTACAACAGAATTTAGAGAAACAAACGGCTCCTTTAGAAGGTTTACAAGCGAAATTAACTGATCATCAGCATAAACGCACTGAATCTGAAGAAGTATTACTCCAAGCGAAACAAACCGTCGCCCATTTGGATGCCGCCTTAAATGATTATGATGGGGAACGTCACCGCCTTGAAACGCGCTGCAATGAACTCCGCACTGATATTGAAAAAGCCCGTATGGAATGCCAAGGTAATGAAGTGCGTCGGCAAACTTTGGATGAGCAATTAGCTGAAACAGAATTTAGCCCAATCGCATTGCTGGGTGATTTACCGGAATATGCCGACGAAGAAAGTTGGCAAGCACAGATTGATGCCGTTGAACGTAAAGTGGAACGCATTGGTTCCGTTAATCTCGCCGCCCTCGAAGAATTTGAGGAAGAATCGGAACGTAAAAAATATCTGGATGATCAAGGGAATGATTTAAACGAGGCTTTAAACTCGCTGGATGATGCGATAAAAAAGATAGATCGTGAAACACGAGTGCGTTTTAAAGAAACCATTGACAAAGTCAACGGCTTTTTACAAACCATGTTTCCCCGTTTATTCGGCGGTGGCGAAGCCAGCCTGAAAATCATGGGCGATGACATACTCAAAGCAGGTGTTTCCATCATGGCACGCCCTCCCGGAAAACGCAATACACATATACACCTACTCTCAGGTGGAGAAAAAGCGTTAACGGCGATAGCGTTAGTCTTTGCGATCTTTGAACTGAATCCCGCCCCGTTTTGTATGCTAGATGAAGTGGACGCGCCCTTAGACGATAGCAATGTCGTTCGTTTTTGCACCCTCGTCAAAGCCATGTCAGAACAGGTGCAATTTATCATTATCAGTCATAATAAGATTACGATGGAAATCGCCGATCAATTAATCGGCGTGACGATGCAAGAAGCGGGCGTTTCACGTCTTGTTACGGTTGATATTGATACGGCGGTGGATATGGTAAATGGGTGAAATCGTCAATATTTGGAGTCCAAACCTTCAGATTTGGGCGGTTTTTGGAGTAATAGTAGTAATAGTAGGGTGGGTAGGAACGAAGTGGAAACCCACCACTCTTCCAAAATGGTGGGTTTCGCTCTCACTCTACCCACCCTACGCTAAATTATTCATCATGAGGAGGTAAACATGCAAGCCATTGAATTTACATTGAAATCACACGATAGAATGATACCCATTCCAGAACAATACAACAGGTTGAAAAAACCGGTTAAAATTATTTTGTTAACAATGGAGCCATCACATGAAGAAGTGAACCCGCAAAAAACAAGCGATTTGAATCGTTTTGCCGGTACGATATCATTGACTAAAGAACCGCTTGATTTTCAAAATCGCATACGGGGTGAGTGGTTATGAATCAATTTTTGTTGGATACCAACATCATTCTGTATTTATTAGGTGGACGTTTAGCCGAACCATTGCCAGAAGGTCACTATTATGTTTCTGTCATGACAGAAATTGAGTTACTGAGTTATCCTGTTCTTGATACACAAGCTGAACAACAAATTCGAGATTTTTTGACACAATTGACATTAATTAATTTGGATGAGCCTATTAAGACAAAAGCCATTCAATTGCGCCGTCAACACACACTTAAATTACCTGATGCCATTATTGCGGCAACCGCATTGACATTAAATGTGCCACTGCTCAGTAATGATTTACGTCTGAACCGTATCTATGATTTAGATTGTAGGCAATTAAAAATCTTTGATTTACCAACAAGTTGATTGGATACAGTGCGCTGGCGCGTGGGTTTAAGGAAACGTACAGATTCAATCGGTGTATGACTTCAATCTACGTTACTGAGCGAAATCAGCCCCCCTTAAATTAGGGCTTTTTTTCGCCAGTTGCAATTTTTTTGCATTTTGCGTTGCATGTTGCATTTTTTTTTGCGACTCAAAATAATAAATTCATTAAAAAACAACGAGTTATAAATTGGATTATTTTTTGCATGGTTAATAAGCCTTAAAACAAATCACTGGGTTCATTTAATCAAGTGATGTTTTAATATCCAAAGTGGTTCGGATTGGCTGGAATGGAGCATGAAACCTAACATTAGGGTTATATTTTGTTGTTATTCTTGCAATTGAGAGTCAATCAGGTTCACTAACAACTTGTCAGGATTTGTAAATGGCAAAGGTAGCAATACCATCAATGCTTGATGTGTTTTAAAGTTGATGGGGTTGCGTTAAAATTTCGATAGGAAAAAACGTTATGAATTTTAACAAAAAATATACAAAGAAAGCTTTACTTTCCAGCATGGTCATTTTTTCAGGCGTAGGATTAGGTGGGGTGCCTTGTGTATCCCAAGGTGCTATTATTACGTTTGATGATCCTACTGTTAATAGTGGTACTACTTCATATAGTCCCAACGGCAATAGCATGGTGGTATCCACCACAGATCCCGGAGGTTTCAATCCTTTTGGCCCAGGCTCAAATATGTCATACATCAACGAACCGGGTATTGAGGGAACAACCCTGTTAAATGAGGATATTAGAGTTACTTTTCCACAAAACGGGGCAAATAAAAGCATCCGCTTTGGTTTTGCTCTTTGTACCGGTATAGGAAATGCTTATGGAGTTACGTTCAAGGTCTTTGACAAGAATGACACAGAACTGGCTTCAGTCTTCCAACTGGCTGATTTCACGACTGTAATGAGTAATTTAACATCCAATGCGTCCATTACATCCATAATGAGCGGTAGTGGTAATGAATGGCAACTACTACCATCACGAACATCAAGAGATGGAGGTAAAGGAACGAGTTCTTTTCCAGAAGGGCGTGTAGTGCTTACCTATTCTGGTGAAGCCTCATATGCAACATTTGACTTTGATTCCATGGGGAACGATGGCTGTGGAAGATACATCATTGACGATTTTGAGTGGGTGCCGTCGCTCCTGGCAACCAATGTTGATTTAATCGCCACAAAAAATGGCACTGGAGTCGATTTAACCCTAACCACCTCTGCTGAACCCGATACAGCAGCACTGCTTATCCTTCGTGGTAATAAGCTAAGTAATGGCGGAACTGAGATAGATGTAGCATGTCATTTTGCCAGTGGTGATTTTTTCTAT
>JAGLHR010000069.1 GCA_023143415.1 Thiomargarita sp.
TTTTGGAAAAAATCGGATTTCTAAAACCCCGCGCTCAAAAAACCAACTATTCACTCGTTCCCAAACGGAGTTTGGGAATGCCTTCCCCGACGCTCCGCGTCAATGCCATTAAGTTAAGCCAGGGCGAACACGCAGGTCTGCCCCTACAAATCTCCACGTATTCTGTGCTGGTAGGGGCGAACCTGCGTGTTCGCCCTGGCTTAACTTAATGGCATTGACGCGGAGCGTCGAATGTTCACCAAAATAAATTTTTCGTTTTGACTTATCAAAAAAAATAGTTAATAATAGAATTAAGGCTTAAATCTATTGAGGCAAGTCATATAATAAGTACACCAAGATGTAATATAACAATTATTATCAAGTTTGTTTTGATTATAAATTGTGTTTTCACGTCAATTCATAACGAATTGCCACCCGATACCTATAAGGGGATTTTTTCTTTTCATTTTTCTAAGGAGGTTTTAATTATGTTAAAAAAGAAATTGCGTTATTTACTATTTCTAACGGGTTTAGGCTTAACGCCCACCGTACAAAGTGCCACTTATTATGTTTCCAGTTCAACTGGAAACGATGCGAATGAAGGCATCAGCGAATCCAGCCCTTGGCAAACCATTGACAAAGTCAATGAGGTGACATTTGATGAAAACTCCAGCATATTCTTCAAACGTGGAGAGATTTTTCGGGGTGCGATTAGTTCCTATAAATTCCAAACAGGACTCACTTTTGGGGCTTATGGTACTGGTGACAATCCGATCATTGCTGGCAGCGTCCAAATAACGGGTTGGAAACAAACCGAACATCCTGCATTAGGATCAAATGTCTATGAGGCGGATGTATCAACCTTTATTGTTGAAGATGACAAGGGCAACGAGAATAAGATTCAACATCTATTCGTCAATGGCGAGTTGATGACGATTGCCCGTTATCCCAATGTGGATTCTCCCGCCGATAAAAATTGGCTTAAAGTGGGAGCAGGTGCGGGTAAAGATGCTTTTACTGATCCCGCGTTGGTCGATTACACAAAGCCTGATGGTTATTGGAAGGATGCAATTTTACGCATTAGAACCTATAGCTGGTACTACAAGGTATTTAAAGTTACCGGTTACACGGCAGGTAAAATCAATGCGACCGGTTTAGGCGAACAATTGCCAGAATGGGGCTATTTCTTAGATGACAAACTGGAAGAATTAGATCATCCAGGGGAATGGTATTATGATGCACTGGCTAAAAAAGTCTATTTATACCCGCGTGGAAACGTTAACCCTGATACTTTACTCATAGAAGGTTCAACCTATAAGACAGGCTTGAACATTTATTGGCATGAGGATAATAGCATCGTAGAAAACCTCACATTTCGTCATTTTACCTCAGTCGGTGTTGCTGTCAACAATTCTGATAATGTGACGGTTCATCACTGCCATTTTGAATATAATACCAAAGGTGTTTCAATATACAAAAGTGCTAATTTTTTAGTCACAGATAACACTTTTAACCATCAATTAAACAATTCCATTGGACTCAGTGCGCCTAGCGATTTTGATGTACAAGCCAGTGCCGTTGAAAAAAATCAGATGACCAATACAGGTCTGTTTCCTCTTTATTGTACTCGGTATGAAGGCGTTTGTTATGGTATAGGTATTTCTGTGTTTGGAAAAGCCCAAACGATACGCCAGAATACGATTGAGAACACTGGCTGGATTGGTATTTATCTGAAAGCGGGAGGACATCACCTTGTCGAAAATAATGTCGTTCGCAAAGCATTGGTACTCCTCAATGATGGCGGAGCAGTCACTATCGGTTCCAGTGGCAATACGATTCGAGGAAACTTCTTATTAGAAAGTATTGGCAATGTTGATGAGTCCAATGGCTGCGGTAGTCTCAACAGTACGCCTTGTATGCACCATCCTTCTTATGGTATGGGAATTGGGGCAGATAGTCAATTTAAGGATAATGTGATTGAAGGTAATACCGTTGCCAATAATCCCGATATGGGAATCCGTCTGAATTCGTTTATCAATACGGTTGTCCGTAATAATGTCGTTTACAATAACGATCCTCAGATTGCAGTCCAAGACAAAAAAGGACCTTCACACGATAATGTTGTAGAAGGGAATATTATTTATTCACTCAACCCTGATCAAAGGGGATTGGTTCTAACGGGTGCCACTAATCATGGAATGATTAATAACAAACTTTACTGCAATCCCTATAATGAAACGGTGTTTGTAAGAGAGAGTAAACAATACTCTTTGGCACACTGGAAAAAAGCATTTCCCTCTTATGATAAAAACGCTAAATGGTGTGGGGTACGTCTTGAGGAATATAGTGTCTCCAATGTTGTCGATGCCAATTTGCTCAGTGAGTCAAACTTTCAAATGGCACTTCAAACGGAAAAAGCTTCCACTCATAGTACTAATCGCTTTGCATTGCGTGAAAATCAGTATTATCGGTTAAAATTCGGCGTTCTTGGCAATGGGTTTGGTGCTATTCGGGTGAGAGTGAACAATGCACCCAAGGGGGAGAGTTGGGAAATATTGAAATCTTCCACTTTTGCCTACGACTCAACTCATAAAGACTATGAGATGTTTTTCTTGTCTCCCCGCGCCCTTGATCAGGCTCTATTGGTTTTTTCTACCATTAAGGCTGGTTCAATTGGTGCAGATACCCTTGACTTCGACAATGTCACCTTTGAAGCGGTGGATGCCGTTTTAAATGATGCAACCCAGCAATCGAAACTTTTCACAAATACGACAGAAAATGACAAGACGATTGATTTGGGAGGCACCACTTATTTAGATTTAAACGGTGACACGGTAACAGGCAGTCTGACTTTGGAACCGTTTACCTCTCAAATTTTAATTTATTCTTCTGGCGATATGCCACCACCACTGCCAGCGGATAAGTTGGACGCGCCCATCCTTTCTGTTGGAGTGGATGTCAATATAGTGACTCTTTCCTGGACTTCTATTACTGATGCGGAGGGCTATCGTTTATATTACGCGCCTTATCCTTATACAGGTCCTGATACCATTGGTAATATTGATATGGGCAATCAAACCCGTGTCTCTTTTGAATTACCAATGGGTTCCGCTTTTTATGTTGCAATAAAGGCTTACAATAAGCAGGGTGAAAGTGATTTCTCTAATATTGAGTATTTCATCATCTCGACAGAATGAAGATACTGAGTTTCATACTTTTTAACCTAAGAGATTTTGGAATCCAACGCTTCAGCTTTGGAATCTTTTGAAATGGAGTTCGAGGTTTTAGTTTTTTGAAGAAAAACTAAAACCTCGAAAACGCTTTAGCTTTGGATTTAAAGAATGGAATTCTAGTACTCAAACAGGCCGCCAGTTTTCTCGTTACCCCAAACAATAACTACAAGAATTATATAGGTGAATGGTGAATTATAAATGAAATCAATAGTTTAAAGAATTTTTTTTAGATATTCACCATGTTTCACAGGGCGAACAGGATTCGAGGCTAACGTTTTTTGAAGAAAAACGTTAGCCTCGAATGCCCCTACAAACGTAAACATAGGGTATGCGTATCTACCTTGGTGAAATTATTAAACTGAAAAACCATAGCCAATTAGAATTTTTCGTTTTGACATAGCTTGACTTATAAAAAAAAATAGCTAATAATAGAAAAAAGGCTTAAATCTGTAGAGGCAAGTCATATAATAAGTACACCAATATATCATATAACAATTATTGTCAAATTTGTTTTGATTATATTTGAGGTTTTAGTTTTTTGAAGAAAAA
>JAGLHR010000690.1 GCA_023143415.1 Thiomargarita sp.
TAAAACCAAAGTCTTTGATGAGTTTAACCGCATCTATGTAGTTCTTTTGAGCGGTTTGTTGGATGTCGGGGGAGAGTCCGCAGGCTTGTTTGATAGCTACATCTATGGCAGTTCTTACTAAGCTAGTCAGTAATATGGCACATCGTTCTCCAATATGCTTTTGATTTTTTCGTAATTTGTTATTAGCAAGTGCAAGAACATAAGAACGAATCAAATTTCCAATTACCAATGAATCATAAATGGAGATTTTTCTACCTTGGTAAGGACTGTTTTTAGCAACGACTTCTACCAAGTTTGTCTCCATGCTCCAGCTCCCGTCAATAAACGGTTTTAGCGTTTTTGGAGGCCAGTTTGTCGCCATGCGATTTAAGTGCATGTGATCGACTCCTAACAAATCCGCTGTTCCACGTTCACTCATAACCGCAGTATCGTCATCCAACACATAGCCATCACAAACAATGCCTGGTATCAACTCGACTTTTCCATAATAGACTGCTTTTCGTTCTGTCATAAAAATACCTCTCTGTAAATGTTTTTCTGAATTAACAGTTTATCAAATAATGGTTTGAGTTACAAATTAGTACAACGGATTGACTGAATAAACGGATTGATTTTGATTAAAACGCTAAATTAAGCCCTGACTAATGGGTTAATGTTAAAGGGCATTTCTTGCCCAAGCTGTTCCAAATCATATAATCTAACCGTCGTACCGGGTTTCGCTTGCAAAATCCCATTAAAAAGTGTTTCCAAATTGATTTTGTGGTGAAAGCGAACTAAGCTATACTTTTGAGTAATCAATTTCTCCCGCACTTTTTCTTGTTCATCATCATAATAGCGGTGGCAATAACCATTGCATTCTAAAACCAACATGAGTTTTGCGACAAAGAAATCCACTTTGTATGAACCAATCGGATAGTTGAAATGTAAATCAAAGCCTTCAAAAACGTTGGATAACACTTCTCGCCATTGCACTTCCAAAGAAGTACTCGGTTTAGCGAAACTACCGATTTCCCCAAACACCTTTTTCTTGAGTTCGATGCCAACGACACTATCCATTCCCAAAGCGATTTTTGTGACATCATCCAAGTGATAGCCATTCATCTGTGACGCTTTCCCACCAAAGGAACGAATCGTTGCCGAATCCAGTTTCAGCGGCTCAATTTCGCCCTGATGTTTTCTAAGAAAACTATTGAGAGTACTTTTTGGCACATCAAGGAATTGGGCAATATCCTTTTTGATGGCAATGTCATCAGGGGCAGTGCAAGTAAAACCAAAGTCTTTGATGAGTTTTACCGCATCTATGTAGTTCTTTTGAGCGGTTTGCTGGATGTCGGGAGAGAGTCCGCAGGCTTGTTTGATAGCTGTATCAAGGGCGGCTCTGACGAGAGATTTTAGGAGAATAACGCATCTTTCTCCGATATGCCTTTGATTACTCCGCAATGCCCGATGAGCTAATGATAAAGCATAGGCAGAAATCAGTGCTTCAATCGTTTCGGCAGTATAAACGATTATTTTCCTACCTTTATAAGGGCTATTTTTAGCCACGACTTTTACCGAGTTTGTCTTCATGCTTAAACCCTTATCAATAAACGGTTTAAGCGTTTTTAGAGGCCAGTTAGTCTTCATGCGATTTAAGGCCATTTGGTTCACTCCTAACAAATCCGCAGTTCCACGTTCACTCATAACCGCAGTATCATCATCCAACACATAGCCATCACAAACAATGCCGGGTATCAACTCGACTTTTCCATAATAGACTGCTTTTCGTTCTGTCATAAAAATACCTCTCTGTAAATGTCTTTCTGAATTAACAGTTTATCAAATAATGGTTTGATTGACAAATTCACTATTTATTTAGTACAACGAATTAACGAAATAAACGAATTATAGGTTTGAAAAATTCGTTTATTTCGCCAATTCGCTGTACTTATTGATCAGTTGTGAAAATGATCAACCAATTCGATTTTTTCAACAGATTTCTTAAACCAACCACACCAAAAATTATATTTAACCTATTGATTTCATTAATCATTTATAATTAATTCTGTAAATTCCAACGTCTTCATTGATTTTGGTTAAAACGCTAAATTAAGCCCTGACTATTTAATGGGTTAATGTTAAAGGGCATT
>JAGLHR010000691.1 GCA_023143415.1 Thiomargarita sp.
TTATGGTTGCCCTGAGTAGTTACCGTTTTTTTAAAGAAAAAACGTTTCGAGGCTAAAGTTTTTTTCTTTTAAAAAAAACTTTAGCCTCGACTCGACTCGAAAACCTGATTCATCTGGAATTTATTTCATACACATTCCTTAGTGTCAAGTTGCCACTCTTTTATTATCTGACTTTTAATCAAGAAATTTTTGAGTATAATTTTCAATTTTATCTACTGAATCAAAAAGATACTGACAATTATTTAAAACATATTTATAAATATTAATAAGTTCTTCTTCATTTGCAATATACTCATGAGCAATTTCATTACGTTTTTTTCTAATTTCAATAAATTTAAATTCTTCAGCAATTAAACCTTTTTTTTCTGCTCTAGCAATAGCATCTCTCATTGTTTTTGCTGGTTCGTCTAAATCAAGAATATTAATCGTTTTTATTGCTTTCTTTAAAATTAAATCACTCAGACGCGCAAATTTAGAAGTGAACGCTTCAAATCTATCCTCTTCTTCTTGTGTGTAAAAATCTTTTTCACCGAAATTTTTGCATATTTCATAAGAATACTCTAAAGTTTTCTTAGCCCGTTTTAACTGGAGTAATAGTTCAATTAAATACTTTATTTCTAGTTCTGACATAAGTTAATTACATTTTTAGATAGAATCATTTTAATAAAATTATCAGTAATATTTTTTTTAGAAACGACAAAATCAATTTTTTGTTCATCTATTTCTTGAAAGATAAGATTTTCTATTTTTATGAAATCATCTTTTTTTATCAAATCAGAAAGAATTAAAATATCAATATCACCCCCTTTTTTATTATCATCGACACGAGAGCCAAAAAGATAAACTTGAGCTTCTTTATCAAATTTTAAAATATTATTTCTAATAATATTAATTTCTTGAATTAATACTCGCATATTTTTCAGAAAACGACTGACAGGTTTTAAAAACCTGTTCAGTCTAAAAATAAAAAGAGAATTTTAAAAAAAAATAAAATCAAGAGCTTATTGGCAACCTCCTGAATTTTAACCTATACCTGGTAATGTAAAATAAAAAGTACTTCCTCGCCCTACTTGAGTTTCTACACCCACTTTTCCCCCACATTTCTCGATCACCATTTGTACAATGGATAATTTCAAACAATAACTTTTTTCAAGTGTATCGATTTTATCAAATTGGCTCAGGGAGACAAATAAGTGATTTTTTTGTTTAGCCGTGAACCCTGGTCCGTTATCACACACCCAAAAGCGTATGTGATCATTTTCGTCAGGGCTTGCTCCCAACTCAATTCTAGGCGGCGTACCCCCGTATTCTAAGGCATTACTAATATAAGTTGTCCAAACTTCTTCAAGCCAAGGCGAATATCCCCAAACAATAGGCCACGTTTTCTGTGCCACAATTTTGCCTTGAAATTTATCAACCCTATGACTCAAACGATGTCGTACTTGTGCAATAATAGCCCCCATATCAGGTGCATCCATAACCACCTCTTGAGTGCGTACATTTGCTAACAAAACCATATTATCAACGACATCAGCCATTTTTTGTCTGGACTGTTCAATTTCTTGTAAAAAATTGAGTGGCTCCTTATTCTGCAAAACAGATAGATCTTTCATAAGCAGATTAGTAAAGCCAGCCTGTCTCACTAAAGGTTTTTTTAAATCGCTAACCACGATCTGAGCCAGTGCATCCAGTTCCAGATTTTGTCTTTGTAACTCAAGATTTTTTTGTTCAATCGCCGTATTTTGTTGCTCAAGAACGATTTGTAAATTCCTTAAACTCAAATGTGCGTTAATACGGGCTAACATTTCTTTGTACTGAATTGGCTTTGTGACGTAGTCAACAGCACCTGCTTCAAAGCCTTTTACCTTATCTCCCGTATCAACCAGTGCCGTCATAAAAATCACAGGAATATCGTTAGTTTCCCCGTTAGCCTTTAAACGGCGGCAAGCTTCAAAGCCGTCCAACTTTGGCATCCTCACATCCATTAAAATGAGGTCTGGTTTAGTCTTGTTCGCTTCTATTAAGGCTTCTTCGCCATTTTGGGCCACTCGCACATCATAGCGATCCTCTAAATAGCTCATAAGTAGATTCAAATTAATAGGTTCGTCATCTACAATGAGCAATGTATTTTGTTTAGAAGTTGTGATGTTCATCCCGTTACTCAGTCAGTTATTTGTTAATTAAACTGGTTCATTAATAAGCTAAGTTATTGATTTGCATTGTATTTATATTTAACCTTTTTAAGGGTTTACGCTTATTAAGGAAGAAGTCTATTGTTCATACCAGATGGAAAGCGATAAATTGCCGATGACAAAAGTGGCACATTTTGAAACCAAAAAATTCAGTATACTGCTTTAGCAGACTATTCGAGGTTTGAGTTTTTTAAAGAAAAACTCAAGTCGATGTTAAAGTTTTTCTTCAAAAAACTAAAACCTCGAATGTTTTTAGCCTTGAAATTGATTTCAAGGCTAACCGCTGAGTAGTTACAACCTCGAATGGATTTCAACCACTAACGACAAGAATTGTCTCAGCGAAAGGATTTAAAGCAAGTACAACCACGATCTAATCCATTCGAGGTTCAAGTTTTTTGAAGAAAAACTTGAACCTCGAATATTATATACAATCCTTGTCGTTATTGTCTTTGGTAAAAAACTTGAACATCAAGTATCAATAAGTGATCTATTCTAAAGCCAAAAATTTTTCAACCGTTTTTGCAAAGACTTCAGTTTATCTTTAAACATCGTCACTTTTCCTTTTAATTCAGGCGTTTCCTCATAAGTTTTTTCAACTTGTTGACTTTCTAACAATGAAGGTTCCTGCCGAAATTGGGTATAGCGTTTAAGTGCTGCATTAATACTAAATTCAAGTAAATGGCTTTCCACAGGTTTAGGCAGGTAACGAAATATTTGGCCTTCATTAATCAGACGTACAACTAAATGTGCATCAGCTTGGGTTGTAAGAACGATGACAAGTGTTAATGGATAAGTTTCTTTTAACACATGAATAAGGGTATTCATTTCCTCACCTTGCACCACAGTATCCGTGAGGAGGACAGCAATGTCTTGAACCTCTAAAATCTTTAGCGTTTCTTGTATACTTTTGGCAGAATAAACATTATGTTGATGTCCAAATGAATGGTGAATTGTTGTAAAGATATCAAGCGTATCATCAACCACTAATATACCCACTTGAGATGATATATCAGAAGATAATTCCATATCATGCTTGTTTTCTGCTTGTGTTAATGAAATCTTAGCCGCAATATCAATAGTATTTCTAAGGCGTTCATTATTCCAAGGTTTTTCTATAAAGCGAAAAATTTCACCCGTATTGACAGATTCCACAACTGCATTAAGATCGGCATAGCCTGTTAGCAAAATACGCACGGTAGAAGGGGAAATTTCCTTCACCAATTTCAGCAACTCAATTCCCCGCATTTCCGGCATACGTTGATCACTGACTATGATTTGAATTGAATTGCTACGAATAATCTCAAGCGCGTCGGGTCCACTGATAGCTGTCTTCACGTTAAAAATTTTTTTAAACATTGCTTTCAAGGGAATGAGAATTTGTTTCTCATCATCTACAAATAATATGTTTAACTTTTTCGTCATAATGATTTTTCTCAGCTAACTTTGGTCATTTATAATTTATAATTTATAATTCATAATTCATATTTATAATTCGTGATTTGTAAATTTGTCACTATTATATGTGAATTAATAGTTGAATTGTATCTATAATTCGTTATTTTGGAGTCCATTCGAGGTTTGAATTTTAAAAAAACTCAAGTTGACGAGGCGAAAGTTTTTTTGTACTCAGGGCAACCACAAGGGATTGCCCCTACAATTCAGGGCAACC
>JAGLHR010000692.1 GCA_023143415.1 Thiomargarita sp.
GTTGCCCTGAGTCGTTACAAAAAATCATCAGATAATCGTCGTGGTATCAGACTTAATCTTAATTATACTTTCAAAGGTTTTATTGATTAATTATGAGTAATCTAATAGAGGTGGTTTTTGAGAACGTATCTTTTCAGGCTATCGGCAAACTGCTCAAGGATTTGAGCCAAGCCGGAAAAAACCTGATAAACTATTCGTTGAATGCCGATTGGAAAATGGAAAGCGAGATAGATTGGCACAGGGCAGAATCCATCTCCCAAGCCCTGAGCAAAGACACAACAATGGGTTGGTCATTTTTTGTTAACTTGAACGAACTGAATATCAAAGCACTTAGAATTGAAAATTGTACCCTTCAGGTTCTTAAATATGATTGCAAGTATGATGTAGGAATTAATTTTAACTGGGAAGAAGTCTATTTCAGTGATTCAACAGATTTTGTTGAAATACTAATGGGATTTTCAAGAAAAATCGCACTTAAATATAATATCAAGCAGTATTTTGCGGGATTAGAACCGGCTTGTGATGAAGAAACCAGGTTATTTACTAATCATATCAGGGGACCATTAAATCTTTCTAAGCCAAACTCTCGGAAAAATGAAAATCATTTCGAGGCTAAAGTTTTTTTCTTTAAAAAAAACTTTAGCCTCGAAAGGTTTCTAAAAGAATGGTTATGGATAAAATAAGACCATTTGCCATTTGCATTTGCAATGACAAATTTGAATATTTAGAGCGACTGAAAATTTATCAAACGGTGCCTAATGGTTCCGATAAAAGTGGTTATATTCGAGTCATTGATGAGTCTGGAAAAGATGACTTATATCCTGAGAATGACTTTATTTTGTTTAAATTTCCTCAGACGGTTGAACAAAAAATATTAGCGGCCTATAAGGGGTGAAGTTTGGAGTGACGTAGTGATGTAGGGTGGGTAGAGTAATAACGAAACCCACTAATGAGAATTGAATAATATACGAAACTACAAGGTGGCTTGAAAGTTTCGGATGTTATTAAAGCTTCATTCCTAAGGAATGCCCAAAATACCGTGCAGATGGTTGTTAATTATTCAGCGGTTACCGGTGCTTGTCTTATGGTTAAACGGATGCCTGGGAGTAAGTCAAAGGTTTTGATGAAAATATTGCCTTTAGGGTAGGCTTGGGTGGTGAAAATTCGTTTAACCAAAAGTTGAGCACCATTCCATTAAAAAAAATATTTTGTTGAAAAACAATAACTTACATTTATTAACTTTCATTTCGAGGTTTTAGTTTTTCTTCAAAAAACTAAAACCTCGAAAATCATTCCAGGGTATGCTGTTAATTACCCTTTAAATCATGTCGTTACAATTTATGAGAAATAATCATGCGTCAATTCATCAAAATAAGTCTTATCACTCTCTTAATCGGTGGCACGTTTCTTTTCTGGAAAACAGTCACTTCTTTAGCACCAGTACCCGAAACCCTATCCGTTGCTGATTCCACGATACAAAAAGTACAGATTCTTGATCGTCATGGAACGCCACTGATTATCACTTATCAAAATGAGTGGAATATCCACGATTATGTGCCATTACATGAAATCCCAGAATTATTGCAACAGATATTTATCTTAGCGGAAGATAAACGTTTTTTTGAACATCATGGTCCTGATTGGCAAGCGCGATGGCACGCTTTATGGCAAAATCTCAAGTCTTTGGAAGTCGTGCGCGGTGCCAGCACGATGTCGGAGCAAACTGTGCGGATATTGCATCCACGTCCAAGAACTTTTTGGTCACGCTGGCTAGAAGGTTTTGAAGCGACGCGACTTGAAGCGCGTTTTTCTAAAGCCGACATTTTAGAGTTTTATCTCAATCAAGTGCCTTATTTCAGTCAGCGACGAGGCGTGGTACAAGCGGCGCGTCATTATTTTGATCGCGACTTGGAAACCTTAAACATTAAGGAAATGATGGCTCTAGCAGTACTAGTCCGCGCCCCAACTCGTTTGGATTTACGTAGAGGCACTGAGGAGATTAAAACCCCCATCGCTCGCCTTGCCGAACGTCTATTAGCGTTAAACATCATCACAAAGGCGGATTATAAACGCATTTTAACTGTGCCATTGCATTTGCATGAGCCGCCTTTACCTGTGCAAGCGACGCATTTTGTCAATTATATTTATACCTCACATCCCGCTCAACATTTGCAGAGTAAAGGGCGTTTGTATAGCACTTTAAATAATAGTATTCAAACGGCTGTCCAACAGATATTAGATCAGCGTGTACAAGAGTTGCGGCGTAAAAACGTCAATCATGGGGCAGTGCTTGTTGTCGATCATCAAACCAATGAGGTTCTGGCGTGGGTTAATGTCGGGCAGCCTTCACTTGATAAACCGGGCAGTCAAATTGATGCCGTCATTACACCCCGTCAACCCGGTTCAGCATTAAAACCGTTTTTATATGCCCTTGCTTTAGAAAAAGGGTGGACTGCTGCGACTTTAATTAATGATGCGCCGTTGTCGGCTGCAGTCGGTACTGGTTTACACAGTTATCGCAATTATAGCCGTCATTATTATGGGCAGTTGCGATTGCGCGACGCGCTAGGTAACTCGTTGAATACGCCCGCTATTCGTACCATTCAATTTGTGGGTGTTGATACGTTTTTAGCGCGTTTACATTTATTAGGTTTGTCCAGTCTAACCGCTCATTCTGATTATTATGGTGATGGTTTAGCCCTGGGCAACGGGGGCGTGATTTTACTGGAATTGGTACAGGCTTATACAACCTTAGCTAATAAAGGAATATTTCGACCCTTAAAAGTCTTACGCGATGCGCCTTCTTTCCATTCTAAACGGGTATTTTCGCCTGAAATCACTTCTATCATTGCCGATATTTTATCCGATCCAGATGCTCGCCACTTAGAATTTGGACGAGGATTGCGTTTTCCAATTCAAACCGCTGTCAAAACAGGGACTTCTACCGATTATCGGGATGCTTGGTCAATTGGCTTTAATCATCATTATACTGTCGGTGTCTGGTTAGGCAATTTGGATCAGAAACCAATGTCGCATGTTTCAGGTGCTTATGGTCCCGCCTTGGTATTGCGAGCCGTATTTGCTGAATTAAATCGGTATGAAGAGACAAAACCATTGTACCTCAGTCCTCAATTGGTCAAGCGCAATATTTGCCGCACGACAGGGCAACGCGCTACCCCAGATTGTCCGAGTCGAATTGAATGGTTTATTGCGGGCAATGAACCTTCAGAAAAGGGCAAGACGACTGATCACATCATTGCGCCATCACATTTCAAGCAACCATTATATCTCAAGCAACCGAATCCTGGTTTACAATTAGCTATGGATCCCCGTATTCCAGATGAATATGAAGCGTATGCCCTGACATTGTCTGATATGTCGTTAGAAAGCGATTCTATAGAATGGCTTATTGATGGGGAAGTGGTAGGAACAAGTGTTGAGCCTCAGTTTTTATGGTCCATCACTCAGGGAACACATTTGGCACAGGCTAGAGTGTGGTTTCTGGACGAGGATGAGCCGTTGATAACGCATGATGTGCAATTTCATGTGAAATAAGTGTCATTGACTTTGGCCATTTTGGAGTCCATTCGAGGCGAAAGTTTTTTGAATTTGAAAAACTCTTAGCCTTGAATGCTTTAGCTAGGCGATCAGTTACAAACAGCGCTGATGTTTTATCCTGTTTTGCCAGCATTGGTGTGATAGAGGAGTAAATAACAGAAGATGGCTGTTGAGATACAGTAATAAGTATCTGTTCAAGAATTTTTTTAAACTTTAGCCTTGAACAGAGTTTTTATAAATGCTAATATAAGTTAGGTTAATTAAAGTGTATCCTATCAAAATTTGGTCTCTTAATGTAGGGTGGTTTCGAGGCGAAAGTTTTTTTAAAGAAAAAACTTTCGCCTCGAAAGGAAC
>JAGLHR010000693.1 GCA_023143415.1 Thiomargarita sp.
AAAAACTCAAACCTCGAAACGTTCCTTAGAGAGAGAAAAATAATGGTGAATTGATATTATGTTACAAAATAATTCAGAAATCTGCATCACCTCGTCATTGGTTAATGATTCGTGCGATCAAATTGCACAATTGCAGCGGAAATTAGGTCATAGTGCTCGGAATTTTTCGGTTGATTATATCGTTGAACAGTTTTGCAAAAAGCATTTTTTTATTCAAAATTTTCAACGCTCCTTGGTTTGGGGTTATAAACAACGGGCAAGATTTATTGAATCGGTAATGCTGGGTTTTCCAATCCCGTTTATGTTTATAGCCTCGACACAAAATCAAGAACGCTTTGAAATTATCGACGGTAGTCAAAGAATACAAACGCTTGTCGCGTTTTTGACTGATCATTTGAAGTTGGACAATCTTGAAATATTGCCCTCATTGAATGGATTTAAATTCTCGGATTTACCTTTGTCGCAACAGGATAAACTGAAAAGTCGTCTGTTGACCGTATTTCTAATGAGAAAAACGGCCCCTTTTCACATTATGCAAGAAATGTTTAAGCGACTTCATATAAACGCAAGTCCCTGTATTTCCTAAAGAAAACGGAGTTCAACAATGCAACAAGTTATCAATGAGTTTGAGCAGCGTGTCAAAGATGTGGAGCAATATTTACATTTTTTAAAACAACTTGAAGAAACACAAGTTGGACTTTATTTTCCAGAACGGGAAGCGTACAGTAAAATAGAGGACGAGCTTAAAGACATACTCAGAGCGAATGCTTACATAATTATGTATAACATGGTTGAATATAGCATTCGCTACGGTATTTTAGAGATTTATCAAGAAATGAAGTTGAATAAATGTACCTATTCGACTATAAGACAAGAAATCCGAGATATTTGGCTGAATGAACATTATCGAAAGATTTTTAAAGTCAGTGCCAACTGGGAATCTGCTAGGAAAACTGCTGCCCAACTTGTAGAAGAAGCCGTCAATAACGTCATTATCTCCTTAGATGAAGAAGCGATTCCTATTTCTGGTAATTTGGATGCGCGACAAATTCGCCTCATTTGCGAAGCGCATGGGATTTCTTATAAGACGCACCCAGATGCGAAGGGTGGTGTTGAATTACTGACTGTTAAGAAACAGCGGAATTCCCTTGCTCATGGAAATATTTCGTTTTCTGAATGTGGTAATAAGCTAGGATTAGAGAAGTTAGAAAAAATTCAGAGCGAAATTGTTACATTCGTGAGGGACATTCTTGCTAACATAATGGATTACATTGATAAAAAAAAGTACGAGAGAGCAAATGTTAGTTAACAATCTCATATCTCGTTTAGAAATAGCGGAGAAAAGCCATGTCAAAAAATCGCTCAGATAGAGTCGCCGCCGATTTTCAACAGGATTCACATAGTAAATTAACGGAAATGCAGCGTCAAGTTTACTCTTACAGTTTTTTATTTTCGATTGATTACATTGTCGAACAATTTCAAAAAAACCACTTTTACATTCCAGAATCCAAACGCCACTTGATTTGGAGCAAAAGACAACAAATGAAGTTGATTGAAACGTTACTGCTGGGTTTACCAGTTCCGTTCATGTTTGTGATACTTATTGATGCTGAGGAGGAACAATATGAAGTTGTCGATGGCAGTCAAAGAATACAAACGCTCGACGCTTTTATGAGTGATAATTTGGTACTGGAAAATCTTGAAATCCTGCCATTATTGAATGGATTTAAGTTTTCGGATATACACTTTATACAACGGAACAAATTTAAATGTCGTGTATTTGAAACGTTTGCAATAGGAAAGACTATACCACGCAACATAATTCAAGAAATCGCGACACGACTTGATAGCGGCGGTACACCTTTGTAATCTAGTACAACGGATTTTAGAAATAAACGGATTAAATCGACGAGGATAAAGTTTTTTGAAAAAAAACTTTATCCTCGATCACAACGTTTTTTAAAATCCGATTTTTGAAAAAAATCGGATTTCTTTATTCGCTTATGCGAGAATAGCGGGGGTTTTGAATTTTCACAGATTTCAAATACGCTCAGTATATTCTTGTAAATCAATAAGTTATTATATTAAGTGCGTCAGTCATAAGAGAATTGATAAGGAAAGTGATGTCACCAAAACAAGGTACAATAATAATTGAAGAGATTGAAGATCACGAGGGGACAGGTGTAGAACTTGAAACGCCTGATGAGGATGAGGATGAGGAAATTATCTCCGCGCCTTGGAATCCAAATCTCATTCGTGTTGATGCGAAAGCATTTTCATTACGCAATATCCTTGACATGATTGATGAAGGGGATTTGCAACTGGCACCCGATTTCCAACGGCGTAAAGTCTGGAATAATAAGCAAAGATCGAGATTGATTGAATCACTTTTGTTGCATATTCCACTGCCAGCTTTCTACTTTTCAGCCGATAACAATGGAAAAATGCTCGTGGTTGACGGATTACAAAGACTGTCAGCGATTTACGACTTTGTCAGATGCAAGCCAGAAAAAAAACGTTATAAGTTAAATAAACTCGAATATCTCCAGAAAGAAGTGGGCAATAAGTATTTTAAAGATATTGAAGGCAGCAGGTGGGCAAGACGTATTTACTTGACACAAATTATTGCGAATGTCGTCGATCCGCAAACGCCTGATAAGGTGAAATTTGATGTCTTTAAAAGAATCAATACTGGTGGTAGCCCTTTGAATGCCCAAGAAATTCGTCATTGTATGAGCAAAAAACGTTCACGGGATTTTTTAAAACAACTTGCGGAATCTGAGTCATTCAATTTAGCCACAAGTGGCAACTTGCGTGATCATATCAGAATGGCAGATCGTGAACTTATTTTGCGTTTTTGTGCGTTTCGTCTCATTGAAAGCATAGAAAAAGACTACGCGCCCATGGGTTCAATGAATGCTTTTATTACTGAAATCTCTCGGAAAATAGATACAGAAATAAATGACGAGGCTTTAAAGCAACTTGTGATTGAATTTGAACGTGCTATGTTCAACGCACATAAATTATTTGGCAAACATGCTTTTAGAAAATGGCCTTTTGACTCTCAGAAAGTTTATCCTATCAATCGTGCATTGTTTGAAACATGGGGAAATGCGCTAGCGGATTATGACTGGCAAGCACTTAAACCTTATAGAGCTGCAATTGTTAAAGCTGCCAGAGAGATGATGGAGAATGATAATGAATTTCTGTCTGCGATTACTACCTCAACTAGCACGGCGAGTAAAATTACCCTCCGCTTTTCTAAAGTGAAACAAATTCTTAAAGAAGTGGGTTTAGGATAGGTGAACTCCAATAAACGTCCAAAGCTAAAGCGTTGTACTCCAAAAAACGTCCAAAGCTAAAGCGTTGTACTCCAATAAACGTCCAAAGCGTTGTACTCCAATAAACGTTTGATAACAATGAATACTATATTACCTTGGCATGACATATTGTGGCAACAAATCATACGCCGCTGGCAGCAGGATCGTTTGCCACATGCTTTATTATTATGTGGTTCAGAAGGAATGGGTAAGGGCTTATTTGCACGGCGTTTGGCAAAAACGTTGCTCTGTGAAAACGCAAAAATGTCTAACAATCTTTCTTCCTTTGAGAACAATATTCCCTCCATTGACAACGGATTAAAAGAAATTTCAGAAGAAGCCTGTCACTGTAAATCTTGCAACCTGTTCCGTGCTGAAACGCATTCCGATTTTTCAGAAATAGAACCGGCTGGTACTAAAAATATTTCAATTGATCAAATACGGGCTTTAATTCAATTTTGTACTTTGACGGCGAATTATGGGGGCTATCAAATCATTATTCTCAAGCCGGCTGAGGCAATGAATCGCAATGCCGCCAATGGTTTATTAAAATTATTGGAAGAGCCGCCTTCTGATACGTTGATAATGTTAGTCAGTCACCAACCGATGCGTTTGAGTGCCACAATTCGTAGCCGTTGTCAACGCCTTGATTTTAGCCGTCCAAATCGGGCTATCACAGAAGCGTGGTTACATGAACAGTTGAGCCATTCACGCGCTTATGATATTAAATTACTACTTAATCTCTCAAATCAAGCACCATTAAAGGCACTTGCCCTTGCAAAAGCGGAAGGTATGACAAAGCGGCAGGAATTATTTGACAGTTTAGCAGAATTGCCTAGCGGTAAAAATGATCCCATTCGTATTGCAGAAGGCTGGAGTAAAGAGGATGTTTTGCAAATTTTACAATGGATGCATAGTTGGACAATGGACATTATTCGCTACGCCTCCACCGCTCAAACGCAATACCTCATTAATCATGATTATCAAAACAAGTTACAACGCTTTGCAGAGCAATTTGATTTGCATCGTTTATTCAAACTGCTTGATTTACAAAATGAGGCTTATCAGTTAGTGATGGGAAATACTAACGTTAAAGCACAAGGATTATTAGAATCAATTGCGATTGCCTGGGTTAGGCTAGGCAGAAGGAGACAAAGATAATGAAAAAGCGTGCATTTGGCATGAGCCGCAATATGCTCACGCTGACTATTCATGATGAAGAAACTTTATTTGATTCCTATTTGTCGTTTCTTAAACGGGGGGGATTATTTATTAAGTCAAACAAACCTTATCAATTAGGTGACGAAGTCTTTTTGCGACTGACTTTATTAGAAGGTGAAATAATCCCAGTGGCTTGTAACGTCGCATGGATTAATCCGAATGGCGCACAAGGTGGACGACCTCCTGGCATCGGTGTGCATTTTAGTGATAAGGATGAAGGTAAAGTCCGGAGAGAAATTGAACAGATATTGACTGGTAAACTTAACCGAGAGAAACGGACTTATACCATGTAACTGATGTTACGCACTATGTTT
>JAGLHR010000694.1 GCA_023143415.1 Thiomargarita sp.
CTGCATAATCAGTATTTCGTGATGACTTGGGATTTTTCTGCCGTCAGTCCTCAAGGTGATGTGACTCAAATTCGAGAAACTTTACATCGTTATATTAATACGTGTATTCAAAACTTTGCGGTTAAATACCAGCATTGGTTACCTGTTAATATTTCAATTGAACCCGCCGATGCTCAAGCCTCATTTCAATCCTTACTCACGGCGGTTCAACAAACACCTTACCGCTTGTATTTGTTAATTGACGAATACGACAATTTTGCCAATGAACTGATGATAGGGCATCGAAAAGAAAGTCCGAGTCGCTATCAAACCTTATTGTCAGGAGAAGGTGCGTTGAAAGCCCTGTTTAAAGCCGTCAAAGCCGCCGCCAGTGGGCGTGGTTTAGAGCGCGTGTTTATCACCGGCGTATCGCCAGTCGTACTCACCGATATGAGCAGTGGTTACAATGTCGCGGAAAATATTTATTTACGGCATGAATTCAATGATTTATGTGGTTTTCTGGAAACGGAAATTGTGGAGACTTTGAATCAAGTTGCGAAAGAATGTGATTTTAGCGAACATCAAGTTCAGCAAGCCTTGCTGCTCATGCGAAGTTTTTATAATGGCTACTGTTTTAGCCAAAAATCCAAAGAATTGATTTATAATCCGACTTTAGCCCTTTATTTTATCAAAAGTTTCCAGCAAGACTGCGAATTTCCAAACGAAATGTTGGATGAGAATTTGGCGATGGATAGAGGGAAACTCACTTATATTTCTGAGTTGCCCAAGGGCGAACAGGTGATTGTTCAAGCAATTAATAATGAACCGTTAACTCTGACACGATTGGCGAATCGGTTTGGCGTAGAGGATATGCTTTCAACCGTTAAGGATACTCGGTTTATGATTTCATTGCTTTATTATTTTGGGATTTTGACTTTAAATGGAAAAACGGAATGGGGAGAGTTCTGTTTTAAAATTCCCAATTTAGTGGTACGAAGTCTCTATGTCGAACGTCTTTTTGATAGGCTTCTGCCCCAAGAAGAACGTGAAGAGGTTCAACTCATGGCAAAACGTTTTTATCAAACCGGCGATTTACAACCAATTTGTGATTTCATGGAACAGCGTTATTTTAAAGTTTTTGATAATCGCGATTATCGTATCGCCAATGAACTGACGATAAAAACCGCTTTTTTGACGTTGTTATTTGATGATATCTTTTATATTGTTGATTCTGAAACGGAAGTCGAAAAACGTTATGCCGATTTAACGTTTATTATTCGTCCAGAACAGCGTTCGTTACCTTTATATGATTTTATATTGGAATTCAAATACTTAGGCTTAAAAGAGATGGGTTTAAGTAGCGAAAAGCTGAGAAAAATGCGCGTTGATGAACTTTTCGCTTGCGCCTCCGTCAAACAAAAATTAACGGAATCTAAACAACAATTGCTTGATTACAAAACCCGTTTACAATCGAAATCGGGTGAAAAATTGCGATTGCAGCTCATTAGCGTGGTAGCGATGGGTTTTGAACGGGTGGTTTGGCAAAGGGTTTGAACTGGAATGATGAATAATGGTGAATGAAACAGGTAATCAGGTAGGGTGGGCAAGTCTTGCCCACCGAACACCTACTAATTTCAAAAACGGATTTAAGAGAATATTAGGAGAACTAAAATATGTTGAAATTTCCTTACGGCTTCAGTGATTTTTATTTACTGAGGATGGAAAACTATTTTTATGTGGATCGAACTTCACATATTCGACTGATTGAAGAGGCAGGGCATCAACTGCTCTTCTTACGCCCCCGTCGATTTGGTAAAAGTTTGCTGTTATCAATGCTAGAAAATTACTACGATGTGGCAAAGGCTTCGGAATTTGAGAAGTTGTTTGGCGATTTGGCGATTGGGCAAAATCCAACTCCAAAACATAATCAATATTTGGTGATGAAATGGGATTTTTCGATGATTGAACCACAAGACGAAATAAAGGGCTTGAGAAAATCTTTGCACGATCATCTGAATAATCAAATTAAGCGTTTTGCGGAACGTTATCAAGATTATTTTTCCTACAGGATTAAAATTGATGAAGAAAATGCCATTTCCTCGTTTGAATCCGCCTTAATAGCGGTTCAAACCACAGAGTATAAACTTTATTTGTTAATTGATGAATACGATAACTTTGCCAATGAAGTGATGATGGGAAGGGGTGAAATCAATCCAAAACGTTATAAAGCTCTGCTTTCAGCTGACAGTTCACTGA
>JAGLHR010000695.1 GCA_023143415.1 Thiomargarita sp.
CTTGAACCTCGAATGGATTAAAAAAAACGAGCTGGGTTTCGTTATCGCTCAATCCACCCTACATTACTCACAATCGTTTTTGGATTACCAACGCTTTCGCTCGCCTTTGGAATCACAAGTCAATGATTTATTTTCAACTCCCCATTTTATTCTCTTTGCTACTGGCTGTAGAAATAGCACTGGCTGGTGTTTTTGAACATCAAAGTTTGGAACAGGCTTATGCTTATTTAAACCAAATCAGAGCAAGCGCAAATCTCACAGAATTTTCACAAAACCCCCAACTTGAAATAGCCGCTTTTAATCACGCGAACTACTTAGTTGACAATTTGATGACCGGTCATTATGAGGTACAGGGGACTTTTGGATTTACAGGTGTTTCTCCAAAAGAACGGACGATAAACGCAGGTTATCGCAGTTTATCTGTTTCAGAAAATGTCTCTACGGGAAATGCAAACAGTATTGATTCACTTGACAGACTGATGAGTGCCATTTACCATCGCCTTGGTTTTTTAGATTTAGTGAACAATGAAATCGGTATTGGTATTGCCAAAGTCTCACTTGAAACCCCTAATAGTTATAGTGCTTATACCTATAATATGGGCAACAGTGAATATAACGCGCTTTGTGAAGGACCCGCTTTTTCAGGAAAAGGACGCTATTATTTCAATGCCTGTGAACCCAACGTTAATATTAATGCCAACACATACAAAAATGTCAAAATAAAAGCAATGGGCAATAATCCAAATATTGTCGTATGGCCAGTCAATAACGAGCAGAATGTCCCACCGGTATTTTTTGAAGAAACTCCCGATCCGTTGCCCGATTACTCTGTATCGGGTTATCCCATTTCGATCCAATTTAACCCTTTAGTATTTACCCAGGTTAATCTCAGCACATTTAAGCTATATCAAGAACAAGATAACAGTGAAATCCAGCCCACTCGGCTTTTAAGTCAAAGCACTGATCCCAATGGAAAATTATCAACATTTCAATACGCGCTATTTCCTTTAAAACGTTTAGAATGGAACAGGGCTTATTGGGCTGAAGTAGAATATACAAGCAATTTGGGGATGGAAACGCTAAGATGGCGTTTTGAAACAAGAGATTTGGGCGTGCCAATATTCACCGTTCAAGGTGAAAATGAGGAAATATTAATCTCAAAAAATACCCCAACATTTGTCGTTTACATCCCACCAACTTTCAATTTTCCCAATATTGGCAGAATCAATTACACTTTCCCGCCGGGGGCAACAGTAGAAACCGCATTTGAAGATGGCAACACATTATGGATAAACCTTTCAGCTAAAATCGGTCAAAAAATCCGCTTTAATTTTTCAGGTGAACGGCATTTCGTGGTTAAAATAACGGTTGTAGAAAGCCTCGAAGAAACGGTTGAAGAAAGCTTTGAAGAAGAAAGTCTTGAAGAAACGGTTGAAGAATGTGAACAAACGACCTTTTTTTCAAAAGTCTTGCATATTCCCACTTTGCACTATAGCCCTTCTCAGGAAAAAATGCCGATTATACTCTGGGCAGATTTAGAACTGATCGGAGATAGGTTATTTAAAATCATACGTTACGGTTTCAAAACCGCGAGAGCAAAACCATGTGAAGCCACAGCAACCCTTTCTCCAAATCTGAATTTACATCTTCCTGTGGTACCAGAAGAATTAATGGTTTTATTCCAAAATTGGCATAGCCCAACGGCGGAATCTATTAACTTACAATATATAGGTGATTTACAGTTTAAAATCGTCACAGAAAATTTCTCACCCAAAACAACTTTCAAACATGATAAGCAAGGTTTAAATCAAGACAATGCACAGATTTTATTAATCTTAATGATAATCTTAATACTGACTGCAATTGTTATTTTAGGAATGACAATGAAATAGGGCAGACTAAGAGTTGAAAATCATATCGGCTTTTTATAAGGCATTCCCGCCACTTCACGTACCATAGAAGGCACAAGATAACCAGGCAATGCGATCCGCATTTGTTCTAACAAAACAAGCGCATTTTTTTGTGACACATTAAAATGTACTGAACCTTGTACACGATCTAATAGATGCAAATAATAGGGTAAAACACGATTTTTAAATAAAGCCTCACTCAAAGCAATTAAAGTCGCCGCATTATCATTCACACCACGCAATAATACAGATTGATTTAACAGAGTAATACCTGCCTCAACTAATCTTTGTAGTGCCTGATTGACACTTTCATTAAATTCATTAGGATGATTGGCTTGTACAACCATGATGACTTGAAGACGTGTTTTTGTTAGCCAAGCCAAAAGTTCATCATTAACCCGCTCTGGTAAAACAATAGGGCAGCGCGTGTGCAAACGGAGGCGTTCTATATGGGAAATACGGGCAAGACTTTGTACTAATTCAGATAAAGAGCGGTCATCCAAAACTAATGGATCACCTCCACTTAAAATGACTTCAGAAATGGATGAATCGGCGCGAATGACCTCAAGCACCGCTTGATTAGACGAGTGAGAGGCGGAATAATTATAATGTTGACGAAAACAGTAGCGGCAATGAATAGCGCAAGCCCCTGTCGTTATCCATAAAACCCGCCCTTGATATTTATGTAATAAACCAGGTACTTTTTCAGCGAGAACATCTCCAACAGGATCGAGACTAAATCCTTGTAATTGCTTATTTTCTTCAACAAGCGGTAAAATTTGCCGCAATAAAGGATCATCTGGATCACCTTTACGCATACGAGCAACATAGCCTTTAGGCACTCGAAGCATGAAGTGTTGTTTAGCCACGATCATCTCAGTTAATAAGCGATTTGGCAATTCTAATAAATTTAATAAATCGGTGGGATCATGAATCGCATTACGCAATTCGCGTTGCCAATTTGTTGATAGGTTATTCACAATTCACAAAAATTCAGTTATTATGGTAAGCTTTTTCGATTAACAATTTAGGAACAGTTTAAATGGCAACTATTAATACAAATGAGTTTAAATCGGGGCTTAAAATTATGCTTGATGGTGATCCTTGTATCATCACAGAAAACGAGTTTGTTAAGCCGGGCAAAGGTCAAGCATTTAATAGAGTTAAATTCCGCAACTTCAAAACGGGGCGGATGATAGAGCGAACTTTTAAGTCAGGGGAGGCAATGGAAAGTGCCGATATTATGGAAATGGACATGGAATATTTATATAACGATGGCGAATTTTACCACTTTATGGCACCTGAAACTTATGAACAATATGCTGCTAACCTTCATGTCGTCGGTGATGCGGCAAAATGGCTCAAAGGTCAAGAAAGATGTATGGTTACACTCTGGAATAATGACCCTTTAGCCGTAACAGCACCCAATTTTGTCGTGCTTTCAATTTCTGAGACTGATCCAGGTTTACGTGGGGATACTTCAGGTGGTGGGAGTAAAGCAGCAACCTTAGAAACAGGAGCAGTGGTGCGGGTACCATTATTTGTCAACATTGGTGATTTAATCAAGGTGGATACCCGCACTGGGGAATATTTATCACGCGCCAAAAATGAATGAAACCTTTTGGAGTCTAACGCTGTAGAAATGGAGTGCAACGCTTTAGCTTTGGGAACAAAAACAGCAAAGCTAAAGCGTTGCACTCCAAAAAAAATTAAAACTTAAAAATTCATTCACCCTTTTTTTGATACACATCAACTCGTGCAGGTGGAATATTACTCCATACAACCTTGTGAGAAATATGTTTAAAGTTAGGCAAATATAACTTTTTTCGTCCACTTAAATCATAAGTAAATTGAATTAATAAACCATTTTTAGGTAATACATCATCAATTTGTTTGATAATACCATGCCCAATGGCATGTGGCAAAGAACGGAACGGCAAACCAGAAACGATAGTACTGACTCGTTGAGAATCATCACCCAATAAATGACATAAATGCAAGGCATCCCCTTTGAGCACTCGTATTTGGGGACATCGCTGGCGCAAATAGTCTGCCATGCTTGCTGATTGTTCTATCGACACTAAACGCTCAGGGGCAATACCATGTTGCAACACAGCCTCTGTCACTTGACCCGTACCACCACCTAATTCAACAACTAATCCCGACTCAGTGAGTGGCACAAAACTAGCGATTTTTTGTGCCAATCGTTCTGAACTCGCCCAACCCGTTCCAATTACACGAGGTGTACGCATTGCCTCACGAGCAAATAATATCCATGCAGGTGCTTTAGACTGACTCGTTTTTTTATCCGCTAGTGGGATTTCTCGAATAGAGTCAATAAACATTCGCGAAAGGCTAACATCACGAACTCTGGCAACAGATTGATTAATGAATGTTTTTGCTTTTAAAATGTTATGTTCGATCACTCATTCATTCCTTACAAAAGAAAATTGGTTACGAAAATTGATATTAAAACTTTATAAAGAGCCTCTTGCAAAACTCGTTTCGAGGCGAAAGTTTTTTCTTTAAAAAAACTTTCGCCTCGAATGTAATGAATTTGATTAGTCGAGCCGACTTTAACTTTTAGCCTTAAAATTGATTTCAAGGCTTTCGAGGTTTTAGTTTTTCTTCAAAAAACTAAAACCTCGAAACGAGTTTTGCAAGAACCTCTAAAGCTAAAGTTTTTATCATAACAGTTTCACAAAAAAAAACGAGTCGTTCAATTTTCTAAATTGATTAGACATGAGCAATTATCAATAATCACCTACGCAAAACTAAACAACCTTCGTCGTCACCTTAATTTCTGGCGGATCCATCAAAACCTTTTTCACAGCACACTCATTAGCCGCTCGAATCAAAGCCGGCGCATATTTCTCTGGGAAAGAAGGCGGCAATTCAATTTCAAGGCTTATACTTTCAAGCCGCTTAGGTTGCTTACTCCAATCATTAGACTGGCGCAACTGAATGCCCTCAGTAGAAATCTTTCGCGTTTGACAAAAACGCAAAATAAAAAAACCCGCGCAAGTGGCTAAACTGCTTAAAAAATAAGCAAACGGCTCAGGGGCACTCTCCTCACCCCCAGCTTTTTTAGTTTGATCAGTGCAAACTGTAAAATTATTAAAATGGGCGTTGACTTTCAATTCGCCGCCAAAAGTCACTGTTATGTCCATATTACTATTCCTGAGTGAATTTAATTTAGTTCTTATTAAATAATAATAGATTAACGATTAAAGAAAAAACTTTTACAACATCATAATATTATACTAAAATAATCGTAACTACTCAGCCTTGAAATCAATTTCACCCCAACCCCTCGCCCCTCGTTCCCAAGCGAGAGCTCTCATCGTTATACATAAGT
>JAGLHR010000696.1 GCA_023143415.1 Thiomargarita sp.
ACGTTAGCCTCGAATGCCCCTACAGATACTGAATACGTGGGGATTGGTAGGCATACCTGTGTGTCTGCCCTTCAAAAGTTTTTTTCAGCGTTTTGCAAAAGCCTCACTTAATTTGTTAAAATGTCAAATGATTTTATCAATCAATAGGAACTAAAATTAATATGAAGACTGATCCATTCCTACCTCCAGCCACTGAGGAAATCCGGCTAGTGGATATTTCTGCCTTCTCTGGAACACTTCAAGATGGCATTGAGGGCAATTATGATTTTTCGATAAGTGATGTTCTCAAAGAAGCGTGGCAAAAAACCGACGGTGTTAAAGGGACATTTTGGGG
The DNA here is from genome assembly GCA_023143415.1 of Thiomargarita sp. Lineage (GTDB taxonomy): Bacteria > Pseudomonadota > Gammaproteobacteria > Beggiatoales > Beggiatoaceae > QNES01. The sequence goes on from JAGLHR010000696.1 coordinate 335, forward strand.
TGCCTTTATTATTGCTTTTATTGGAATTCCTGTAGGCATTATTGTAATAATCATAGCAATTTCGCTATTGCTAGGAATGCCGGTCGAAATATTTCAACTAATTCTGTACTTAGTACAGATTGTCTTATACATCGTGCTCCTGCCATTTATTGTCGGTATTATAATGATTGCTGTGCGTCGCTCAGTAGAACTGCCTGTCCGTTTTTCAATCATATTTGATTACTTTGGGTATACGATACCTATTGTTATCGCTTTCTTCCTGACAAACCTTTTAATGATAATTGGCTTGATGGCGTTGATAATTCCTGGTATCTACCTGCTTATTGCTTATTTATTTACCCTACCCCTGATAGTTGAAAAAAACTTAGGCCCTTGGGAAGCAATGGAAGCCTCGCGCAAAGCCGTTACCCATCACTGGTTCAAAGTCTTTTTTACCATTATCATCATGCATATTATCGTTATTATTAGTGCGATTCCCTTGGGTATTGGTCTCATTTGGACTTTACCTATGATATTCAATGTACATGGTATCTTGTATCGTATTATGTTTGGGGTTGAAGCAGCCAGTTAAGAAGTGGTGGCTTAATGAAACCTGACAGGTTTGTCGATGTGAGAAAGCATTATATGAGGATTAAATGATGCCATTCAGTGAATTTAAAGATATACCTCAAGTTCAACGAAAATATGAGATAAAATATCAGGAAAGTCATTTCATCACAGCCAATGACTTTGTCGTCTCAGAACTTTTTAAGCAAGAGTTTGATTTTAATATGAAAAATATGGATATTTTTGCATCAGAAGCGGCGAGATGTGAAATTATCATTTTTCCAATATTGAGAGAAGTCTATAAAAGTTATTCAAAAAAAATAGCCCTTTGGGTGCAAAAATCACTCTCTTATGATACTGAATTAACGGGAATACCGGATTATCTTGTTTCAAAAAAATCAGAATATGGCAAATTATTCCTTGATTTTCCGGTTTTGGCTGTGGTAGAAGCCAAAAAAAATGATTTTGAACAAGGCTGGGGGCAATGTTTAGCTGAATTGGTTGCTTCTCAAAAATTGAATGATAATGTCGATTTTCCGGTTTACGGTATTGTCACTGATGGTAAAACCTGGGAATTTGGTTTCTTGAACAATAAAATTTTCACCAAAAATATCAGAAGTTTTACAATAGATGATTTATCAATGTTGTTTAGTGCATTAGATTTTATTTTTAAGCAGATAGATGAATTAATTGTATAAAATACGTAACGACTCAGGGCAATCCTTAGAATCTTGTTATAGGGGCAATCCTTTATGGTTGCCCTAAGTCGTTACTAAAATACTTACAATGAATCAAAATACAAAATGACAACACAAGAACAAACTTATCAACAACTGATATTAGACGGTATTCAAACGCTACCACCCAATGCTTTAGCAGAAGTGGTTGATTTTGTTTATTTTATTCGTAAAAAATGTCTGCAACCCAAACGTTTTGCAGAAGAATGCGATGAAACCTTGCTTCAAACCGAATTACAGACATTAAGTCATCAGGAACAAATACACTTGGAGCAAGAATTTCGCCCCTCGTTCCCAAGCTCCAGCT
>JAGLHR010000697.1 GCA_023143415.1 Thiomargarita sp.
TTTTTTGAAGAAAAACTTTAGGCTGGAATCCTGTTCAAAAAAAAATGCCATTTACCTTAGCTCACCCCGCCGCTGCTGTTCCTTTTACACGATGGGGATTCGTGTTATCAGCACTTATTGTCGGCAGCATTTCCCCTGATATGATGTATTTTCTTTGTTTGTCAACACGATGCCAATTTGGACATACATTGATTGGTCTTTTTCTCTTTGATATTCCCGCTGGAATCATACTGCTTTGGCTATTTCATCAGGTTTTAAAACGCCCCGTGATTTCACTGTTTCCCGCGACACATCAACAACGCTTAATGCCTTTGGCAAGCGATTTTCATTTTATACCGTTACGGCGATTCTTTTTAATTGTGATGTCACTGCTTTTAGGCGCGTTGACTCATATTCTATGGGATTCTTTGACGCATAAGTCTAGTTGGGTTGTACAACAATTACCTATTTTTAGTATGCCAATTATTGAAACAAGTTTGGGTACTCTCAAGGTTTATAAGGTATTACAATATGGGAGTACGTTGCTTGGTGCGACTTTACTCATCTATTGGTATTTAAAATGGTTAAGGCAGGCACCAAGACAAGCCATCAATTCGTTGTTCTCTGATAAAACAAAATGGTTGATTCTCATTATCGGCGGATTAATTGCTGCCTTTGGTGCGGGAAGTTATGGTTTTTTTAAAGTCGCCTCATTTTCCCACTTTTTTTCATTTTATCAATTTATTGGCTTTACAGTGATCGCAGGGATTACTATTTTGTTTGTTGAGCTTAGGAATGAGAATTGAATAATACACGAAACTAAACCTGACAGGTTTTGGAAACCTGTCAGGTTTGGCTCAAAGGTTTTGGAAGTTATTAAAGTCTCATTCCTTATGATTTATAGTGTAGTGTATTTTTTGTACGAAGCACGGGAATAAATTTTTAGAACTCAATCATCAAGTTTTCTCGACTTCAACAATAACTACATGAATTATCTCTCAGGCGATTTTTGGAGAAATATCATGAACAACGCTGAAGTGGCTATTACACTTGATCAATCTATTCTTGATCAATTAGACGAGCTTATCAGCCGTCATCTTTACCCAAATCGAAGTCGTGCGATTGCCGACGCGATTAAGGAAAAACTGCAACGCTTTCTCGTTCCCACGCCAGCGCGTCCCGACGCGCCAGCGTCCAGTTCATCATTAAAAAAGGATAAATTTTTCGTTTCACTTCGACGCTGGCGCGTCGAGAATGCGTTCCCACGCCAGCGCGTCAAAGCCATTAAGTTAAGGCAGACACACAGGATTCGAGGCTA
>JAGLHR010000698.1 GCA_023143415.1 Thiomargarita sp.
AGACGAAAAACTTGATGTTCGAGTGGCAGGTTTAAATTGAATCCTCATTCCTAAGTCGGCATAAACACTTCTTCAAGCATTTCAATCACAAAACGTCTATAACCACTGTTTTGTACTTCTTCTAACTTTTTGAGTAATTTAGCACCGCTTTGTTCAACATCTAAACGACGTAAAGCTCGCCCCATGTCACGGGCTGTGGCACCGGCATCTGCAAAAGCAGCGTCAATGATTGAATCTAATGCTTCTGTATGATGTAATGTTGCCAATGCTTCAGCCGCTGCCTTACGCACATTCTTATGTGCATCAGACAGTAATTTGACAAATTGTGCAATAATGCTATCTATATTAACACCTTCCCAGCTATTTTCTTTTGAGACAGAAATGAGGGTGATTAAAGCATGGATTGTCTGAGTACGCACATTGTTTTCTTCATCTTGCAAATAGTCAAAAAGAACAGGAATCGCAGATTGATTGCCCAAGTATCCTAATGTACGCACAGAAGCCAAGCGTATTTCAATATCCCCAATATTTAAGTGAGTCACTAAACTCCCATAGGCATTTGCCAGAGCTTTTATTTGAGGTGAACGTTGTGCAATATATCCGAGTGAAATAGCCGCTTCTCGTCGTAACACGAAATCATCATCATTGAGTGCTTCAATAAGTGCATTAATCGCCTCTTCTTTATCACTGTTTCCTAAAATACGCGCACTGATATGACGCACATCCGTTGCAACATCCCATTTTTTTGAAACCAATAAACGTTCGGCAGATTGGATACTTTCATTGGCTATTTTCACATATTCTTCGACTTCTGGAGAAAACTGATTTTTTTGAATCGCCTCATCTTCTATCTTATCATCCAGAGCAGCAGCGTTATCTCTCTCAATTGCCTCAAGTGTGGAAATTGGCGGGGGAATCTCAATCGCCGCTGGTTCAGCGTCTGTCAAAGATTGCCCCTCATCGGTTTGTTCTTCATCCGAAGAGGGCTTAGTTTCTCCTTGTTCAAGAGACGCGGTTTTAATCTTTTCTGATTCTGAAGAGGTTGCACTTTCTCCTTCAAGTGGCGAATTAAGCGCATCATTATCATCTGAAGTTGATTCAGGCGTTAAATCGTTTTCAGGTGATAAATCATTATCCGCAGATGAGGTGACAATTTCGCCCTTTAATGCAGCGATCACGACATCTAACGGGGTACGATTCTGTTCATATTCTGTATTCCCGCTTGAATCCACAGGAGTTTGATGTTTCTCCAATTGCATCAGGGCATTCAGTGCCGCCAATCGAACGGGTTGTTTCTCATCTCCCACTGTCCAAATGAGAATGTGAAGTGCTTCCCGATTTCCCAATAAGCCAAGGGCAGTAGCAACTTGACTACGCAACATCGCGTCGCCTTCTTTATTAGAAAGTATTTGTAGTAGCGTGGGTAATATACTCTGATCACCAATACGGGCAAGTAAGGTACAAGCCGCAGAAATGACGGTGTTATCCTGATCAGAAAGACATTGCCGAATTGGTACAAGTGTTTCTTGGGGAATCGGTTCAATGCCAGACAAGGCTTTCAAGATAGCCGCCCGTACAATTGGACTGTGATCGGTGAGTAGGGGCGCGAGCTTCTCCAACATGATCTCAGCATTATTTGCTGAAAGGGCGGTTATCACATCAATGACGGCACATCGCATTTCTGGATCAGAATCTTTCAGAAAGCGCAACATAATGTCTATGTACGGTACGGCATCCTGCTTTCCAAGTGCGCGAATAGCGGCAACACGCACTTCTCCAGACTTATCATTCATGGCTTCTGCAAGAGCCTTGCGAGCCTTCTTTGAATGAACCGTGCCAAGGGCGGCAGCGGCACGACGACGTTCCCTTGGCGT
>JAGLHR010000699.1 GCA_023143415.1 Thiomargarita sp.
TACTTGCAGGATTTAGGTATTATACTGATCAATGTAAAAAACGGTCTGGTTCAATTCAAGGTAGCTAACGTAGGATGTGAATTGAACCCGTGCCGAGATTGTTATTTAATCAGGTTATTTATCCTGTCGATTTATGCCATAATGAAACTAAATTTTGAGTGGGATGAGGAGAAGGCTAAACCTCAAAAAACATGGTGTTAGTTTTGATGAAGCCACAACCGTTTTCATTGATCATTTCTCAATGACGAAATATGATTCTGATCATTCAGTGGATGAGCAACGATATATTGACATTGGAAATTCTGATGAAGCTCGTGTCTTGGTAGTGGCTTATACAGAACGCGGTACGAGTATACGTATTATCAGTTGCCGCAAGGCAACTCATTCAGAGCTTATGCAATATAAAAAAGGTAATGACTAAATGGTACAAATAGAGGAGGACGATATGCGTGCCGAATATGATTTTAGAGATGGAGTGCGTGGCAAGCATTACAAGGCTATGCAGGCTGGTTATACTCTCACTATTCACAAAACCGATGGCACAACAATTACTAAGGATGTGATACCAAAAGAAGGTGTGGTTATTATAGAGCCAGATATACGAACTTATTTTCCAGATTCTGAATCTGTTAACGCAACATTACGTGCCTTGATTAAGCTTATCCCTACAAAAACAAATCCGGTAATCATGCAGGGCTAAATGTGATGAAATAACTCATTGGCTGGACGACTATGGTTTTCTTGGATTTTTAAAAATGCTCAAAGCCGGCTAGGGTGGGCCACTTTGGTGCAACGGCACTGATAGGCAAAAGGGTTGACATCGACAATTCAGTCTGTTAGATTACCCACCCCAGACCCGTACTGCTTAGGCTTACTTACAAAATTGATTTTCATTCACCATTCGAGGCTAAAGTTTTTCTTTAAAAAAACTTTAGCCTCGAAACCATTCACCATTAAAACCATTCACCATTCACCATTAAAACCATTCACCATTCGAGGCTAAAGTTTTTCTTTAAAAAAACTTTAGCCTCGAAACCATTCACCATTAAAACCATTCACCATTGGTTATTACCTCAAAGCTGTTTTTTATGTGGAAATATCAGTACAAAAGTTTTATGTGCCGCTTGTTTAGCTGATTTACCCTTTTATAACACAGGTTGTCTCCGCTGTGCTAAAACTTTGGAACAAGTCGATATTTGTCATCAATGCCGAGAAGAACCCCCACCTTATACTCACACTCAAGCCGTATTTGAGTATATTTATCCTGTCAATATATTGATTGTGGAGGCAAAATTTAACCAAAATCTTGCTGTACTCAACTTTTTAGGAGATTTGATGGGACAACTCATAACGATTGAGCCGCGCCCTGATGTATTAATACCTGTACCACTACACCCTAAACGTTTGCGTCAAAGGGGTTATAATCAATCGTTAGAATTGGCTAAGTGTATTACAAAACAAACGGGCATTCCTTTAGATTATAAAAGTGCTCAACGAATTAAAAACACGCAACCACAAACTTCCCTCGCTAATTCTCAACAACGTCAAGAGAATTTAAAAGGCGCATTTCAGGTGACTCGAAACCAGAATTGGCAACATATTGTTTTAATTGATGATGTGATGACAACAGGTTCTACCGTCAAAGAATTGGCTTTAGTGTTTAAAAAAATTGGGGTGAAACGTGTTGATGTGTGGTGTTGTGTGCGGAGGTAATTTGGAGTTCAACGCTTTAGCTTT
>JAGLHR010000007.1 GCA_023143415.1 Thiomargarita sp.
TTTGTCAATGCGTAAGTCCTAATATCCTATTTTGACATAAGAGCCTGTTAAATATTTTTCACAATCCTTACCAAAAAGTAAAATAGCGGCTCTTTTCAGATAATCTCCATCTTTAAGGTGAAGTTTATCTATTATTACCTCATTATTCTCATCTAAAATATCAGCTTCAACTCTTTTTTTCTTAATCGCTTTCTCTTTAAAAATTTCAATGGCTCTACTATCCAAATCCTCTACATTCACATAAGGCACAGGTACACCATCCCACTTTTTACCTTGCTTTGCGAGTAAAAACTTATCTAATGAAGCACCTTTTAGCTCTTGTTTGCAACTTCCTGTTCTGTAATGGTACTGCCCTTTATAACTCACAGGATAAGGATAAGGTTCGATAACAATCTCCAAATACTCTTTATCATTCTCTACCTGCATACTCAAATCAACAATAACTCCCAAAATGTCCCTGACTTTATTAGGTATATCTTCTAGCAATTTTTTCGCATTATCAATGCCAACAACATAACCACTATCATCTACACCAATATAAATATGACCGCCTTTTGCATTGGCAAAACCACAAATCCCTATGATATATTCATCTCGCCAAGACTCTTTGAATTCTACGTCTTGGTTTTCTTTTTTATCAAGCATTTTTATTACCTTTATAACTTACATTTCGCAGTCATGTAGGGTGGGCAAAGTCTTTGCCCACCTTCCTCATTAAAAAAATGCCGTTGATCCTATTTCAAAGCTAAAGCGTTGAACTCCTATTTAACTATTTGATTTTAAAGCAATTAATTAAAATAAATTACTGCATCTTAGCATAAGCCGCCTCATTTTCTCCCCCAAAGACTTCAAATACCTTTTTAATTAAAGCAGCTAACTCTAAAGTCATCAGAGCAAAATCGGCATCAAAACGTTCTTGAGGCGTTTCAGCATTCGTTTCGTTAAGTTTAGCTTGTACCAAATCCAATGTTTGTAAACGTCTTATAACTAATTCATTATCAAGCACTAAACCTAAACGTTCATCCCATTCCACTGCCAAGCGCGTCACGAATTTTCCCGCTTCCAAATGTCCATGAATTTCCTCTGCCAATAAATCTTGACGCTTGCAATTCACCACCGCGCCATCTCCATCCGTCAAAACACAAGCATCGGCTAACTCAAAATCGTATGGACATTCACTCTCTTTAACGAGCCATTGTGTCATCACGCGAGCGGGTTCTTGTAACACTTGAGGAGGAACAACTGGCAAACTGCCCAGAGTTTCACGTAAAAAACTCGTCAACTCTTCCGCTTTTTTCTGACTGGGTGTATCAACCAGTAGCCACCCATGTTTAATATCAATCAGCGCAGAGATGTAAGTTGAACGGCTAAATGCGCGTGGTATCAAGTCAAAAAGCACCTCTTCACGGATTTCATCTTTTTCCCGTTTACGCACCCGACGCATTTGTTGATTTTCGATTTCCTCAACTTTGTCATTAACAAACTCTCGCACGACTGAAGCGGGCAAAATTTTCTCCTCTTTACGGGCTGTAAAGATAAAGCAACTGTTAGCACTATGTACTAAAGATTCACTATCACGCCTTAAAGGAGAAACCCAACCCATGCTTTCCATATCCATCTTGCCACAGGGCTGAAAAGCCGCTTGACTGAGTTGTTCATGTAAAACGTCAGCCGATATTGTGACAGGATCTAAAAAACGAAAAATATGTAAATTTTTAAACCACATTTGAATAGAAAATAATGAAAAATGAATTGATGTACCAATGTCGCTATCCCATTGGCACCGTTAATTTTTACTCACCAATATGAACAATCACTTTACGCCGCCCACCCTGATGGCGATGTTCCCATAAATAAATGCCTTGCCATGAACCAAGTGTCAATCGCCCATTCACAATAGGTATTGATAAACTTGTTGCTGTGATGGCTGATTTAATATGGGCTGGCATGTCATCTGCGCCCTCAAGCGTATGTGTGTAAAGCGAATCTTTTTCAGGAACTAAGCGATTTAACCACTCTTCCAAATCTCTTTTTGCTGAAGGATCAGCATTTTCTTGAATCACTAAACTCGCTGAGGTGTGTTGAATAAAAAGCGTACATAATCCCTCTTGAATACTCGTTTCACGAACCGCGGCAGCGACTTCTTGAGTCAACTCAAATAAACCTTGATGAGGGATGTCTATATTGATATTTTTTATGGACATAATTTAAAAGGCGAGAAATTGCCTACGACAAATTTAAAACTTAAAATAAACATTGCACGTTTTTCATTTTAGCATAAATTAGAGCCTGTGCCTACAAATTATGTACAGGCAAAGTAATTCTTGTATTATCAATCTGTGGTGGTGAGTTGAGTGTTGAGTGTTACTGACTGATGTGACGCACTATGTTTC
>JAGLHR010000070.1 GCA_023143415.1 Thiomargarita sp.
AAGCTAAAGCGTTGAACTCCAGAACGACATCTCCAAAGCTAAAGCGTTGAACTCCAAAAAACGCTCAAAGCTAAAGCGTTGAACTCCAGAACAACAACCTCTCCAAAGCTAAAGCATTCGAGGCTAAAGTTTTTCTTCAAAAAACTTTAGCCTCGAATGGACTCAAAAAAATGCCCAAAGCTAAAGCGTTGAACTCCAGAATATCAAAAAATATTTTTTAACCATTTGATTTTAAATACGTTTTTCAAACATTCACTCAAAAATGATAAAAGAGACAAAAAACGCACCCATTTTCATACCTATTCACGCAACACGTCAAGAGGAAATCAAAAGTAGCGGCTATCAGCAAATTAAATATAAATGGACTGATATAATTGGCGGTAAAAAACATACCTTTGAAGCACGTTTACATACAGCAACACCTTATGCACCCGCTGGAACACCCTCCAATTGGCGCGTAACCATGTTTGTTCATGGAACACCCACTGGAGAAAAGAAACGAAAATACGAATTAGTTAAACTAGATGCACAAGCTAATATATGGGTGAGTGCTAAAGAGTGGCACGAAGCAGCAAAAGCCTTTGTACAAGAAATCGCGACAAAAGCGCAAAACAATCTTTTAAAACGAGGACATTTTAAGGAGGAGAATTGAGATGAATGTGGATAAAGAAATAGATTATTTGATAGGTTATAAAACGAGAACTCTTAAAAATGATAATGTGATACCAGAATACCTGATACCGTGTTATTCGCGTTTGGCTGCCATTGCTAATTTAGTCGCACTGAATAACCAGACGATGAAAGTGATTGCCGCCTTGCTTCGCGTGAGTGTTTTAGATGATGAAGAAGATGTTCGTAGAGAAGCATTGTTAGGATTGGTAAAAATAAATCCTGAAATTGCGAAAGTCGCTCTAGTTGGGGGAACTTATGATGCGGACTATCAAGTTCGAGCGACGGCAATAGAGGAATTACAGCAAATTGCGCCGAATTTGGCAATGGAAACGGCTAAACGGTTAAAAAACGATGAAGATGAAATGGTAAGAGATTATGCGCTGGAGCTATTAGGATTACCTACACCGAATCCCAAACTAAGTAGGTACACATAAATCTTTTAACATTTTTGAGAGTCAGGAGAAATCCGATTTTAAAAAAAATCGGATTTTTTGAGCCAAAGCTAAAGCGTTGAACTCCAAAATGATAAATCGGTGAAAATGTAATGCAAAACATGGCAACAAAAGGGTATGAAAAAGATTTTTATATTTGGCTGATGGCAAATGCCGAATTATTGCGACAACGTCGTTTGACAGAAATTGATCTTGATAATATTGCTGAAGAACTTGAAAGTATGGCAAAGCGTGATAAACGTGAGTTGTTAAATCGTTTGAAAGTTTTACTTATGCACTTATTGAAGTGGCAATTTCAAGCAGATAAACGTACAATAAGTTGGAAAAGTACGATTAATGAACAACGTGAGCAAGTATATTTAGTTTTAGTTGATAGCCCCAGTTTAAAATATCAACTGACAGAAAGACTTCAAGATGCTTATCGTTTGGCATTAAGAGCCGCTATAAACGAAACGGGCTTACCAAAAAATGTTTTTCCAATAAACTGCCCTTATTCTTTAGAAGAAACATTAGATGATGAGTTTTACCCTTAATTTTTATCCTTCATTTTTATCGTTTTTATTCTTTACGCAAAACCTCAGATAAGGAAAATAAATGACATCACCACTTTTTATCACCGCCCAACAATATATCCCTGGAGGAGTCAATTCACCTGTTCGCGCTTTTAAAGGTGTTGGTGGAGACCCTGTTTTTATTCAACGCGCCCAAGGTGCGTACCTTTATGAACCCTCTGGCAAGCGTTATATTGACTATGTCGCCTCTTGGGGACCAATGGTTGCTGGACATGCTCACCCAAAAATTGTGAAGGCAGTACAGGAAGCCGCAGCTAACGGACTCAGTTTTGGTGCCCCCACCGTGATTGAAACACGCATTGCTAAAAAAATTTGTGAATTAGTCCCTTCTATTGAACTGGTACGCATGGTCAATTCAGGCACTGAAGCGACTATGAGCGCGATACGATTGGCACGGGGCTACACAGGGCGCGATAAAATTGTTAAATTTACGGGGTGCTATCATGGACATGCTGATTCTTTATTAGTCAAAGCAGGTTCTGGTGTTCTGACTTTAGGTTTACCGAATAGTCCAGGTGTTCCCGCTTCATTAGCTGAACATACTTTAACCTTAAATTACAATGACTTAGAGCAAGTTAAGACCGTTTTTGCTGAAATGGGTTCACAGATTGCCTGTATCATTGTTGAACCTGTGGCTGGTAATATGAATTGTATTCCGCCTGTACCCGGGTTTTTAGAAGGTTTGCGTGAAGTCTGTGATGAATATGGCAATGTGTTAATTTTTGATGAGGTGATGACAGGTTTTCGGGTGGCATTGGGCGGCGCACAGAGTTATTATAATGTTAAACCAGATTTGACGACTCTTGGCAAAGTCATTGGGGGAGGTATGCCTGTCGGCGCGTTTGGGGGTAAACGCGAGATTATGGCAGAAATTGCACCGCTTGGTCCTGTTTATCAGGCAGGAACTTTATCAGGCAATCCTGTTGCAATGGCAGCGGGGCTTGCGACTTTAGAAATTATCTCTGAACCTGACTTTTATGTTGAATTAAGTGCGAAAACAGAAAATTTTGTCTCAGAATTGTTAGCACTCGCTAAAATGGCTAATATCCCCATGACTGGTGTATCTATTGGAGGCATGTTTGGTTTATTTTTCACGACTTTGGATAAAGTAGAAAATTTTGATCAAGTGAGTACTTGTGATGTTGAGCGATTTAAAAAGTTCTTTCATGGTTTGTTGGAAAAGGGCATTTATTTAGCACCTTCTGCTTTTGAAACTGGGTTTGTTTCATCTGCTCACAGTCAAGAGGATATTGAGATGACTTTGAGTGCTGCCGAGCAGGTTTTTGCGAGTTTGTTATGAAAGTATAGATGTTCAGAAAAATATCAAACCTTTGAGGTTTTGTAACTACTCAGGGCAACTATAAGGGTTTGCCCTACTTACTACATAAGAATATTTTCGTCAATATAAGAATATTGTAGGGGCAATCCTTTATGGTTGCCCTGAGTAGTTACACCTCGACTTGAGTTTTTTGAAAAAAAACTCAAACCTCGAATAGTTTTGCAAGAGCCTCTTTAGGGCAATCAATTTTTTAGTAGGCAACTCATTGAATTTTAAGAATATTCTTTTGAAGAGAATAAATATTTTTTAAAATCAATGATTTACAAAAAAACGTGATCATCAAATATCGTAACTACTCCGCCTTGAAATCAATTTCACCCCACCCTCGTTCCCAAGCTCCAGCTTGGATTCGAGGTTTAAGTTTTTTTGAAAAAAAAACTTAAACCTCGAATGCATTCAGGGACGCTCTGCGTCCCGCGACGCAGAGCGTCGCGACAGGCGTTCCCAAGCTAGAGCTCTCATCGTTATACATAAGT
>JAGLHR010000700.1 GCA_023143415.1 Thiomargarita sp.
TGTAGTTATTGTTTGGGTAACGAGAAAACATTTTTGGAGTTGTACTCCTATACAAAGCTGAAGCGTTGTACTCCAAATTCTTAAACAGGATAATTTGTAATCCCTTGATTACCTTGAACATTTATCAATTTTGGCGTATTCAGTTTATCCAGTTTAGCGACTTTGCGATCTCGTAAATACTCTGCAACGACATCCCAAACCGGTTTTCCAGAAGATTGACTGGCGACAGTTGCCCATCCTGTTACTTTATACTGTTTGTTCATATCTACGGGGGTGCCATCATCTAATGTCATGTTGCTAATACGCTTGTGAATGGATTCGGTGGGATCACAAACATAATCCATTCCGCCAACACGTACCATGTCACCGCCCTGTTGTCGATAGGGATCGGGATTGAAAAGGTTATCACAAACCTCTTCTAGGATTTGCTTGAGATATTGCCCTTTTATACTTCGCGTGTATGTTTCAGGATAGGTAATGGCAGTTTGAGTCAAGACCTGTTCTAAGGTAATATCTTGCCCTGGTAAAACGGTCGTTCCCCAGCGAAATCCGGGTGAAAGAGCAATTTGAGCGTCATTTTGGACACGCAGGGCATCGCAAATGAGTTGATCATAAGTCCCATTAAAATTGCCCCGCCGATATAACACTTGATCAGCCACGGCTAATTTTTCGTTTAGCTTGTTGAGATAGGGGGCGCGTACTTTATTAATATAAGTCTGCATTTCCTGATCAGGGCTAATGAGATTGGAAAAAACGGGCAATAAACGATATTGGTAATCTTTGACTTCTCCCTTTTTAACGGCAAAATCAAGTACGCCGATAAATTTACCATTAGAGCCAGCATTACAGACTAAAGTCATGCCACCATTATTTTTAACCTCAATGGGGCGAGGTACGCCATCATGAGTATGTCCACCCAAAATGACATTAATGCCGCTCACTTTTGCCGCCATTTTCAAATCGACATCCATGCCATTATGGGATAACAACACCACAATCGCTGGTTTTTCTTGCAGACGGATCTGATTAACCAGGGCTTGCAATTCGCTTTCATAAATCCCATAAGTCCAATCAGGGATAAATCGCGCTGGGTTAGCAATGGGCGTGTAGGGAAAAGCTTGACCAATAATAGCAACCCGCGTTCCTCCTAAATCACGCATGGTATAAGGTTTAAAAGCCAAACCGCTGTCTTCATCAAAGGCAGGAACACCATCAAATAGGGCTTCTTCTTTGACAAAAATATTTTGAGCGACAAATTCGCCTTTAAAGCGTTTAATGTTAGCCAATATTTCTTTGGCATGATAAGTAAATTCCCAATGCCCTGTCATGACATCTACGCCTAATAAATTAGTCGCTCCAAGCATATCTTGTCCGCGCGTCCAATAGGCTGTGCCTGAACCTTGCCATGTATCGCCCCCATCTAATAGCAACGTTTTTTCGCGTCCATAGCTATCGCGCAAGCGTTTGATCAATGTCGCCAAGTGAGCAAAACCGCCCACTTGACCATATTTTTTGGCGGCTTCGACATAATTAAGAGAGGTAAAAGCGTGAGCTTCTAGCGTATTGGCTTGAATACCAAAATGTTGTAACAACTTATCACCGACGAGATGTGGCACCTGCCCTTGCAACCTGCCTATCCCTAAATTGACATTGGGTTCACGATAATACACAGGCAATAATTGGGCGTGGCAATCAGTAAGATGTAGTAAACGTACATCACCACTGGTAGGCATTTCATAAAAGTCAGTTGATTGTTTTTTTGCGGCGAAGGCTGATTTGGGTAACATTCCTGCTGCCCCAGCTATAGCCATTAGCTGTATGAATTGACGACGATTGATTGACATATTTAATTATTAATTATTAATTATTAATAGAGAATTTGTAAATGAGGAAGGGGTAAAAATGTCTCATTAAAAAATCACTTTGATTCAATAAAGTTATTATTATAGTTTACGATTCTTGTGGGTTAATTTAAAAATGAAATATTAGAATATGCTAATAAATTTGATTTTCATTTTTATCTTGTTATAATGATACTGTTTTATTCCTCTCTTTATCAATGGGAAAAAAGATTAGGCACTTAATATATACAAGACATTTTTTATTGTTAGAATCAGAATTTTCAGAATTCAATAATTTTCAGAATGAAAAATCAAGTGAGTTTTTATTGACTTATATAGATTTTCAGGTAGATAATCTCACATACCAAACCTGACAGGTTTTCTAAACCTGTCAGGTTTAAGGTTTTAAATTCTGTTAATTCTTAAATTTTGGTAATTCTGATTCTAACTTATGAAACTAAATTGAGTGACTTAATACATTCCCCACAAGATAAAGAATTTTTTATTTCATAACTTTAAGAGTGATTAATTAATGGCTGAAGAACGCATTAATCTATTTGATTTGAAATCTGAAAGGATTCGCATGCTGCATTTTACGTGGTTTGCTTTCTTCATCAGTTTTTATGTTTGGTTTAACATGGCACCACTGATGAATTCCATCAGAGTTGCAATGGACTTGACTACACAGCAAGTAAAGGTTCTCATGATCCTCAATGTTGCGATGACGATTCCGTCACGAATTGCCGTTGGTATGCTGGTAGATAAATTCGGTCCACGCATTATGTTCTCGTTTTTGCTGTTTATTTCGGGTATTTTATGTATCATCTTTTCGATGATGGATACATTTGAAAGAATGGCAATGATGCGCTTTTTGTTAGCCTTCGTCGGTGCGGGTTTTGTGATTGGTATCCGTATGATTGGTGAATGGTTTCCCCACAAACAGGTTGGTCTAGCCGAAGGTATGTACGGCGGTTGGGGTAACTTTGGTTCAGCGGGTGCCGCTTTAACCATACCAACGGTTGCTATGCTGATGACAGGCATAGGTGGTGAAGAAAATAACTGGCGTTATGCTATTGCGATCAGTGGCATGGTTGCTATTGCCTATTCCTTCGTTTACTACTCTGTTGCAAGGGATACGCCTAAAGGCTCAACTTACTTTAAGCCTAATAAAACAGGCGCGATGGAAGTGACAAGCAAGGGTGATTTTATACTGTATTTGCTCACGAACATACCATTGTACATTGCTTTGGCGGTTTTGAATTGGAAATTATCGCCCGTTAATTTGGGACTACTGACAGAAACATGGAGTAATGTGATTTATACATTCTTAGTCCTTCTTTATATGTACCAGAGTTTTTACGTGTACAAGGTCAACAAGGAAATATTCACAACACCAGTACCCGAAATTCATCGCTACAAGTTTAAACAAGTCACTCTGTTAGGTTTGGCTTATTTCTGTACATTCGGTTCTGAATTAGCCGTGGTTTCCATGTTGCCATTGTTTTTCTTTGATATCTTTAAAGAAAGTGGAATAACTCAAGTGATGGCTGGTTTAGTCGCCGCGAGTTATGCCTTTGTGAATTTGATCGCTCGTCCTGGTGGTGGATGGATTAGTGACACATTTGGTCGCAAAAAAGCCTTGTTAATTTTGCTGACTGGTTTATCAGTTGGGTATTTTATGATGAGTCAGATCGGTCCGACCTGGTGGATAACGGGGGCGGTTGCGGTAACGATGTTTTGCTCATTCTTCGTTATGGCAGGTGAAGGCGCTGTCTTTTCAGTCGTTCCCCTTATTAAACGACGTATGACAGGTCAAGTTGCGGGTATGACAGGTGCTTTCGGTAATGTTGGTGCCGTTATCTATTTGACAACTTTATCCTTTGTTGAGACCCAAACCTTCTTCTTGGTGATTGGTGCTACGGCACTGGTGGTTATGGTTATTGTCGCTATCTTCTTAGATGAGCCCAAAGGACAAATGGCTGAAGTCTTACCAGATGGCACAGTACAAATGATTGATGTTGGTTAAGACATTTTTCTGTTCAAGTTTTTGATGCCATAAGGGGATAAAAATGTCTAAAATTAATGTATCGACATTATAACGCATTGATTTAAAAGACATTTAATAACAATAATATTTCTTGTGAAAGAAATACAAAAAAAAACTTGAACATTGAGTTTTTAGAACTCTGTTAAGTACTACTGCATATCGGTATTGAGAAACCCCGTTTTTTTTGAAAAAACGGGGTTTTTTGTCTTGAATAAAATACCTTAAAATTTAATACTTCTTAGGTACTTAAAATCTTAGAGGTTTTATAATAATGGGTTAATTATCATGTCAGACACACTTTCAATTACAAAAGGTCAATATTCACAAAAAGGCCGTAAAGCAGAAAACCAAGATGCTTTTGGCGTGACCGCCCCCCCTGAACCACTACTCACCAGCAAAGGAATCGTGGCGGTGATTGCTGATGGCGTGAGTAGCAGCGAAGCGGGGGGGGAAGCCAGTGATTACAGCGTCAAAAGTTTTTTAAACGACTATTTCAGCACACCAGAATCTTGGACTGTTAAAACGGCAGGGCAAAAGATATTGATGGCCCTTAATCGCTGGTTATACGGACAAGGCTGCCATCTTTATGGGACGAATAAAGGATTGATGACAACATTCAGTGCGATGGTCATCAAATCGACAAAAGCCCACATATTTCATGTGGGGGATACTCGCATTTACCGTTTGCGTGACAAAAAACTTGAATGCTTAACAACCGATCATCGCGTTCAGATATCCAAAGAAAAAGAGTATTTGTCCAGAGCGATGGGCATTGAACTTCATGTTGAAATAGATTATCGCACAGTCAGCGTACAGGTAGGCGACTACTTTATTTTTTCAACGGATGGCGTGCATGAACATATCAGAAGTAAAGACATTATCCGTCATGTGCTTGAAAATGAACAGGATTTAAGCAAAGCCAGTCAACAAATAACCGATCTGGCTTATGAAAATGAGAGCCTTGATAATTTGACCGTACAAATTGTACATATCGATAGTCTTCCCGCCCAAGATGTCAACGACTTCTACCAAAAGCTCACTGAATTACCCTTTCCTCCGCCCTTATCTGTCGGTATGAGCTTAGATGGTTACAAAATTTTGCGTGAATTACATGCCAGCAACCGCTCTCAATTATATCTTGTATTGGATGAAGAAACACAAAAGGAAGTCGTACTCAAAACACCTTCAATAAACTTTGAAGATGATCCGGTTTATATTGATTTATTTCTTCACGAAGAATGGATCGGCAAACGTATGAAACATCCGCATGTCATGAAAGTTTATGAACATAAGCGGCATCGTCAATGTTTATACTATGTGTCAGAATATATTCAGGGTCAAAACTTGCGCCAATGGATGGACGATAATCCAGAACCCGCTCTGAGTGAAGTCAGACATATCATTGAACAAATTGCGGTGGGATTGAGGGCATTTCATCGTATGGAAATGATTCATCAAGACCTTAAACCCGAAAATGTCATGTTGGACAAATACGGCACGGTTAAAATCATTGATTTTGGTTCAACCAAGATTGCAGGACTTGAAGAAATCACAACGCCTATTGAACGAATCAATATGCTGGGTACTAAAAACTATACCGCACCCGAATACTTACTCGGTTACACCGGTAGCATCAGGGCTGATATTTTTTCTTTAGGGGTGATTACCTACGAAGTACTCACTGGTCAATTACCTTATGGGGAAGCTAAAATAGGACATAACCCTCGTAAAATGAACTATGTATCCGCTTGTCATTACAACCCATCATTGCCCGTATGGGTAGATTACGCGCTTAAAATAGCTGTTCATCCTAACCCAGAAAAGCGTTATTCTTCTTTATCGAAATTTCTCCATGAACTTTCTCATCCCACTCGTACAGTTCCAATGATAGTAGTACGCAATCCTGTGGCTTTTTGGCGAGGAAGTGCGATAGTTTCTCTGATTGCCAATCTGTTGTTCTTATATTACTTACTCAACAAATGACTTTCGTTTAATGTTTAATGATGAATGGTAAATGGTTTGAATAATTCATAATTCGAGGCGAAAGTTTTTTCTTTAAAAAAACTTTCGCCTCGAAACCATTCATAATTCACCATTAAACATTCACCATTAAACAGACTTAGGTTTATAAACACCACGTTCTATCAGATACGCCAATATTTGTTCTACACACTCATCTATGCTGTGACTATTGGTATCTATAGACAATTCCGGGTGTGAAGGTTCCTCATAAGGTGATGAAATACCCGTAAAATCCTTGATTTCCCCTGCTCTGGCACGGCGGTACAAACCCTTGACATCACGTTCCTCACACACAGTCACAGGGCATTTGCAGTAAATTTCAATAAAATCATCACCCACCAAACCCCTCGCTTTCGCCCTATCAGCCCGAAACGGAGAAATAAACGCCGTTAAAACAATAACACCCGCTTCAACAAACAATTTTGCGATTTCACTAATGCGACGAATGTTTTCTATTCTATCATCATTAGAAAAACCCAAATCCCCAGATAAGCCATGACGTACATTATCCCCATCAAGCACAAAAGTATGATAGCCCATTTGGTAAAGTTTCTCTTCTAAAGCATGAGCCAAAGTTGACTTCCCCGATCCTGAGAAGCCAGTGAACCACAATAAAACGCTCTCATGCTGGTTCAATTTAGCTCGACGTTGACGTGTCACAGTGGCACGATGCCACACAGTATTGCTACTTTTAGGTGTGTTTTCCATTATAATAATTCCTGTTTTAAAATAAATAGGTCAAATGTTAAATGAACAGTTTATAATACTATGAGGCTCTTGCAAAACTGTTTTTAGCCTTAGAAATCCGATTTTTTTGTTCTGAATCAGAATTTCTTAAACCTCGTGTGTTCAGAGTTTTGCAAGAACCTCAAATAATTATATTTTAAACTAAACGTCATTTATTTTATGACAATATTTTTTAACTCAGAAGCTCTTACAAAATATCAAAATATCGTCGCGTTTGCAAACTCAACTATTTTAATGGAATCACAATCATGTCTCGAAAATACCTCGTTTTTATTTTACTCTTTGGGTTTCATTACTTTAACCCTTCTGCTTTTGCTGCCCAACACGCTTTAGTCGTTGGCATTAACGAATATCCACAGGAAGGCAACATTAACCTTAAAGGGGCAGTCAATGATGCCCGATTGCTCGAAAAAGCCTTGCGTCGTATTCATGTACAACTCCCTAAGAAACGGGTATTACTTGATGAGCAAGCCACGTACAGTAACGTCATTCGTGCCTGGCACGATATGGTTGCAGAAGCCAACCCTGGCGACACGCTCATATTTACATACGCAGGGCATGGTGGACAAAAAAAGGATGCACCGCCTCTTGATGAAGAAGACAACTCTGATGAAACTTTAATACTGTATCAGGGAGAAATCATAGACGACGAACTGACCGATTTATTTGCCAAAGCGAGCGGATATAAAATATTATTCGTTGCGGATTCATGTCATTCAGGCGGTTTAGTCCGTTCAGCGGGAAAAGGATTTTGTCGTTCCCGTTTTGCCAGGCGTTCAACTTCAAATCCGCGTCAGCACCCACGAAGACGTATTGATAGCAATGGCGATGAAAAGGAAAGGCTTCCCCATGTGACATTTATTACGGCGGTTAGTGTTGATAACGTTACTGTTTGTGAGAGTGAATTTGAAGGAGAGGCGCATGGTGCATTAAGTTGGTTTTTTGCTAAAGCGTTGGCGGGTGACGCAGATGGAAATCAAAATAAACGTTTAGAACGTTATGAGTTAGATGACTATTTACCCGTAAAAATCAGGAAGGCGAGCGGGGGGAAGCAAACGCCAAAGATATTACCACGCACTAATTCGCAACAAGTGGTTATTCTGTTACAAGGAGAAGGCATTTCTACACCGATCCCGCCCACTGTTTCAAACTTGCCCCAGAATAAGATTAAGATCAAGATAATAAACGGAAACGCCCCTGGCAGGTTAAGGTATATTCAGAGGGTTGAGGAAGGTTTTGATCTGCTTTTCGTCAAAAACGGGAGATTCACCGAGGTTTATAACAAGATAGGTGACAAGATGACAACGGTGTCTAGTCAACAGGTGAACAAATGGCAATCATTGATTAACAAGGAACGCCTATTACAAGTTTTATCCACACAATTTGATATGCGTCTTAAACCGATTCAGATTAAATTATGGGAAGGCGATAAATTACACAAACGCGGAGAAAGACTCAATTTTCAGATAATCCACACTGACTCTGGAGCAAGACTTAACGCGCTGACGTTATTTAATTTAGCTGGGGATGGGGAATTACAATTTTTATATCCCTTAAAACGGCGTAAACATTCACCAACGATTCAGCAATTTCCTTATTTTTTACCCCCTATCGGTGTTGCAGAGCCTTTTGGTGGCGATACTTTAGTCGCTATTTTATGTACGCACCCCCCCATCCGCTTGCAGCAATTGCTGGCAAACAACGCACCATTCATTCCTGAACCGGCACAAATTATTTCGGCTTTACATGAGCAACGTTGTCAAGTGGGAGAAAAAGCATTTTTTACGGGAGAATAAACTGTTTTCTTTGTACAGGATATTTTTTATTGTTAGAATCAGAATTAAAAATAAAGTGAGTTTTCATTTCGAGGTTTAAGTTTTTTGAAGAAAAACTTAAACCTCGAAAACATAAAAGGTTTTAAATTCTGTTAATTCTTAAATTCTGTTAATTCTGATTCTAACAATGGAAAGTGATTTAAATCAATTATTTATAATAAAATTTCCTGTATAAAGCTAATTTTTTTTAAAGTAAATCACTTGCTTATTTAAACATTCTCTTCTCTCATTCCCAAAGAGAGTTTGGGAACGGGAAAAGTACAACGCAGAGCGTTGTGGAAGGCATTCCCAAAGAGAGTTTGGGAACGAGAAAAGTACAACGCAGAGCGTTGTGGAAGGCATTCCCAAACAGAGTTTGGGAACGAGAAACGAGAAATGACGAGAAATGAGAAATGTTTTTAAAATTTCGATTCATTTCAATAATCTCGTTAAATATCACCACGATTCATGGTTTTATTGCACATCTTTCCACCGCCGCCAACACTTCTTTTAACACCGGCTTCTTAGTAAAAGTCAGCACTTCACCCGCCGACACCTCTTCAAAAACGCCCTCAGCAACATTAGCACTCTCATAAACCAACAAAATCAGATCACGCCGCTCCGCCTGACGCACTTTTTTCAATTTACGCTGCAAATATTGAGGATGCCAAAAGCCAATAATTTCTATCAAAGCACGTCGCCCATCCTTACGATGAGTCAACGAAAAATCTGGAATCATCACCGTGTCACCAAGAACAATTAATTCATCCTCACGCGCCAATTCCCATTTTCGCTTAACTCCCCCATATTTCGCCTCAAATTCAGCCGCAAAATCCGCTTCAAGCTGACTATCAAACATTCCTGATGCCTTAAAATGAGTGCGTAATGGCGTACTATCATTTAAAGTATAATGCAAAGAACGGGCATTCTCAGGGGGCTGCACATCAGCATCCATGCGCCAACTTTGACAAAGCAACATGGCAGGTAAAAATTTCGCAAATTGCAACCCATAACGAATTGTTGACTTGACAAAAGGTGAAATGGGACCATGTAAAATAATCTGATACCCATGCTGCGGGATAGGATAAATCGTGTGCATCAACCTAAATAACTTAATGTACTTAAATAAATCCTTATAACCATCGCGTACAATAATATCAACTTCACGCGCCCAATATAATAAACCACGCGCAACTTCTAAATTATAACGGGCAATTAAATCAACAGGCGTAAAAATTTCACCTATACCTAATAAAATTCTTTCCTCCATCAAATCAGCAAACAAAGCTTGCTCAACCTGTTCCGTTGTGATACCAAATTGTGCCGCCTTCTCTGCCACTGCTTGCGCCCGTGTCTTTGTATTCAATAAATCGCCTTTCACTGTGACAGGACCCAAATTAAACAGTGCTGCACGTAACTCAACAGGATTAGCAGGTGACTCATTACCAAAAACACAACCTTTCTCCAACACATTCGCTAAACCGCGAATAATGCGATAATCCAAACTTTCCCCCTCAAAAGCCCGCAACGCATCTGCTAACTCACCTCGACTACGTCCAACATAAGCCTTAACTATTTGTATCAACTGACTCGCAATATTCAAATAATGATAATCATTAGGCAAAGCTAACGGCATAATACTATCGCGCCGTTTTTTTAAACGAGGCAATATGAGTTCTGATTTAAGCATTTGGTGAATTGTGAATTATGAAAAAATACTAATGCGAATTAAGAGTTGAAATTTTTTTTGAAAATGGAGTTCGAGGTTTTCGTTTTTTTTCAAAAAACGAAAACCTCGAAAACGCTTTAGCTTTGTTATTGGAGTACAACGCTTTAGCTTTGTTATTGGAGTACAACGCTTTAGCTTTGTTATTTCCATTTTGAAAAATCAATTGCTGATTTGCTAAAGCAGACTGGAGAATAATTGGGGTAAGAATGGTTTGAATTTAGAATATAGCAAGCGTAGGAAACCGGTATAATCACGAAATCCACCATCATTTACTACGCTTAAGTACTGAAGCACAAGTTTTAACACTTTTTGGAGTCCAAACCTTCAGATTTGGCATTCAGCAATTTAGTCACGTCCAAATCTGAAGGTTTGGACTCCATCATATCCGATAATTTATGCTTCAGTACCTACTAAAACCCGCTAATCAATCTCCTTTAACTCGACTATCAAGTTTTTTTGTACTCAGGGCAACCATTTTTTTTGTACTCAGGGCAACCATAAAGGATTGCCCCTACCACATTTCAGCCTAAAATCGAGTGACGAAAATATTCTTATGTAGGGGCAATCCCTTGTGGTTGCCCTGAATAGTTACAAAATAACAAAAGTACCCAGTAACACTGCAAGTCCAATAATCATGGCAAACGCATAGTGATATAACATCCCGGTTTGGACGTTACGAGCCACGCTGGAAAACCAACCTATCGTGTTAGCAGTGCCATTGATTAAACCGTCAATGGTTTTGATGTCGCCCATTTTCCAGAATTTATCGCCGACGCGACGCGCTCCGCCGGCAAAAAACCAGTCATTAAATCTGTCGAAGCCATATTTATCAAGCAGTATTTTGTAAGGCACTTCAATATTTTTTACAATTTCACCCGGTAAATCTGGGCGGATCATGTAAAAATAATAGGCTGTACCAAAGCCAAATAGTGCCAGCCAGAAGGGCGGTTGTAATAAACCATGCCCTATAAAACTGATAATCATCCAAGCGACAGAACTATGGGATTCATGCCCTGCGAAAGCATTATGAGCCGCTTCTACAAAAATCGCCCCATCAAAATAGTGACCAAATAATAGGGGACTTATGGTGAACATCCCTATAAATATTGAGGGTATTGCTAATGCGATTAATGGTCCTGTGACCACACTGGGCGTTTCATGTAAATGTTCGCGGGTGTGTTCATCCATACGTTCTTTACCGTGAAAGGTTAAGAAAAACATGCGGAATGTATATAGGGCGGTAATAAAGACACCCAGTAAAACGGCATAATAGGCAAAAAATGCGCCCGCCCTTTCTGCTTCGTAGGCATGATGCGCTGCTTCGATAATGGCATCTTTGGAGAAGAAGCCGGCGAATCCGGGGAAACCAATTAATGCTAATGAACCAATTAACATTGTCCAATAGGTTATGGGTAGATATTTTTTCAGCCCACCCATTTTACGCATATCTTGTTCATGGTGCATGGCGATAATGACAGAACCTGCGCCTAAGAATAAAAGGGCTTTGAAAAAGGCATGAGTCATTAAATGGAAAATACCCGCCGCATAAGCGGAGGCACCCAAGGCAACGGTCATATAACCTAATTGTGAGAGCGTTGAATAGGCAACAACGCGCTTAATGTCGTTTTGTACGATGGCTAAAATTCCCATAAAAAATGCAGTTATTGCGCCAATCACTAAAACAAAGCTCAGTGCTGTTTCACTCAATTCAAATAGCGGTGACATACGCGCTACCATGAAGATACCTGCTGTTACCATCGTTGCGGCATGAATCAAGGCGGAAATGGGAGTTGGACCTTCCATTGAATCTGGCAGCCAAACATGTAATGGGAATTGTGCCGATTTACCCATTGCACCGATAAAGAGTAATATACAGATTACCGTCATGGCTGACCATTCTGTGCCAGAAAAGATACTGATGGTTTGTTCATAATTACCCGCTTGGGCTAATCCAAAAACTTCGGTATAACTGAGACTGTTAAAGGTCATCAATACAGCTGCAATACCTAAAATAAAACCAAAATCACCGACGCGATTGACTAAAAAGGCTTTGAGATTGGCATAGATAGCCGTTTCCCTGGTGTACCAAAAACCGATGAGTAGGTAAGAAACTAAGCCTACTGCTTCCCAGCCGAAAAATAACTGAACAAAGTTGTTAGACATCACCAACATCAACATGGAGAAGGTGAACAGGTTAATATAGCTGAAGAAGCGTTGGTAGCCAGGGTCGTCGCGCATATAACCAATGGTATAAATATGCACCATCCAAGAGACAAACGTCACGACAACCATCATTAAAGCCGTGAGTGAGTCAATCATAAATCCAATTTCAAGAGAAATATTACCTGCGACCAACCAGGTGTATAGGGTTTCATTGAAAATTTCATGTCCTCCAAAAACAATTTGATAGAAGACATAGAGCGATAGAAAAAAGGAAAGCCCTACGGCACTGATAGTGACTCGATGGGCGAAACGCCGACTTACGGGAAATAATCCCGCAATAATAGCTCCAACAAGGGGGGCTAATACAATAATAAGAGCTACATTTTGCATAATATAATGACTTTTCCTCAAGTTAATAACACTGGATGAAGTTTAAATTTTTTATTTTAACATTTATAAGGCAATTAAAACAATAAGGTTTTCGATCAAGCTATTTAGCACGACGTACTTATAGCATTTCCCTTTTGAGTGAAGTACATATCTTGTAGGGGCAATCCT
>JAGLHR010000701.1 GCA_023143415.1 Thiomargarita sp.
TTTATGGTTGCCCTGAGTAGTTATATTTAGTAAAAAAAATTGTTGTCATTTATAAAGATGAAATAGTACCTTATCGAAAACCCCCAAACCTGCCAGATTTTTAGGACAGAAAATTATCAATTTTCAAATGCGATTTGACCGTTTCCGTTCAGGCACTAAATTAATCTCCTATCAAATCTGATCAAGAATTGACAGACTGAATGTGACAGCAATATTGACACCTTTTCATTTAACTAAAGGAAATCTTATGGAGAATAAAACAAGTGCTATAATTAAAACCGTTTTATTTGGTCTCACTAGCGCGATACTCTATTTTTTGCTCTACTATTACAACGAACCCATCTTGGAGTCGTCTAAACAAGGCGGCTGGTATTTTATCGTGCCAATTAGCATCGCACTCATTTTTTCATTTGTGCATGGTACGTTTACCGGTCGTTTTTGGGACTTGTTAGGTATCAAAGCGAAATCGATCAAAAAATAAACGAGAGGAAAATAAACATAATGAGTAAGTTATTAAAAACCAGCAGATTTATCATAATGCTGTTGAGCCTACAAATCGTCGGATGGGCATCCGCACAAGCAGAGGAATTTGTCTTTGAACCTGCGAATCCTGCTCTCGAAACTTTAGAGGAAATAACGCTCAAGGTTTCTGGTACGACTGGAGAACTGGTCTGGAAAGCGTCAAAAGGTGAAATTCGGGGTTCAGGCAATGAAGTAACTTATATTGCTTCTGGTGTTCCTGAGAAAGAAGTTATTACAGTAACAGATGCCACAGGTAAAGAGGCGACTTTGGCGTTTGAGGTTGGGGGGTTTCTTGATATTCATTTAAAAGAAATCCTTTTTCTTTTTATAGTGGGCTTTATCGGCGGTTTAGTCAGTGGCTTTATCGGATCAGGTGGCGCGTTTGTGTTAACACCCGCTATGATGAGCTTGGGTGTTCCCGCTATTATGGCTGTTGCCAGTAATATGTGCCATAAATTCCCCAAAGCACTTGTTGGTTCCATGAAACGGGCAAAATATGGGCAGGTTGATCTCAAACTTGGCCTTATTATCGGGATTTCGGCTGAAGCCGGGGTGCTTTATGGAGCCACAATACAAACCCAAATCAAGGAAGTTTTTGGCGATGTGGGTTCTAACCTTTATGTGTCTCTGGTATTTGTGGTTGTGCTGGCAGTCGTTGGTGGTTATGTCCTCCGCGATGCAATTAAAGCATACAAATCAAGTGACAGCGGCGGCGAAGAACATAAAGTGACCAAGTTAGCACGTTGGGTACAATCTGTTAATATCCCTTACACTATGATGTACTTCCCAAGTCTTGGTACAAAAATTTCTGTACTATTTACCATTCCAGTTGGTTTTGCGACAGGCATGTTAGCGGCAACCATTGCCGTCGGCGGGTTTATTGGTGTACCTGCCATGATGTATGTCTTAGGAGCACCTGGTTTAATGGCTTCTGCGACTGAATTGGTTGTTGCCTTTGTTATGGGCATGGGCGGTACAATTAAATATGCCTTAGACGGTTTTGTCGATATTCGTTTGGCAATGGTTATTCTTGCGGGTTCACTGTTTGGTGTTCAACTGGGAGCAATTGGCACAACTTATGTCAAAGATTTCATGGTCAAACTCGTCATGGGCGTGATTATGATATTGGTGCTATTCAGTCGAGGACTTAAAGTACCCGTGTATTTGTCCGAGATGGGGGAAATTGAGCCCTTAAGTGAAGGCACTATCACTATTTTAAACTACAGCAGTTTTGCCATGTTGGTAGTAGCACTTGCTACAGGGGCAATTATTATTCTTTATGCCTTAATCAAAGGCTATAGGAAAAACACCAGAGAGCTTGCATTAGCGGCGGAAAAAGAAGCCATCTTCCAAGCAACGGCTAAAGAAGAAGAAGATTTCTTTCCAAGCTCAAAACAATTATCACCAACAGGGCGTTTTGAAAGAATTCTCGTCGTCAGTGATCAGTCAAAATCAAGTGCCGGTGCAGAACGCGAGGCGATTAAACTCGCGCAAAGAACGGATGGTACTTTATCCGCAATGTCTGTCATGATGAGCAATCCTGAACATGAATCCTTTGGAGGAAAATTTCTTGAAAAAGAAAAGAATGATGTTCTTGCACATCTTGAGACGGTTAAAACGACTGCAACGGATGCGGGAGTTGATTGCGAAATAACGATTCGTAACGGTGTAGAAATTTATCAGGAAATCGTGAACGAGGCTGAAAAGAACCATACAGATATTATTGTCATGGGACGCCGGGGATATACCGGAATGAAGCGACTCATGATGGGCAGTAATACGGCTAAAGTGATTGGACATGCACAGTGCAATATATTAGTCGTACCAGAATCCGCAAAGATAGGGGGTAAGAGGATTTTAGTTGCGGTTGATGGTTCACGTTATGGTGATATAGCGGCCGATGCCGCCGCTAAAATGGCAAGACATCTCTATGCCCCTGTATTGCTGGTTTCTGTTGTTCGATCTTCAGATTTGAAAGAAGGGGCGCATGGTTACGCTGTTGAAGTAATCAAACGAATAGAACATTTTATGACTCAAGCAGGTATTACTGTAGAAGTGGAGCTAGTGAGTGGCAGACCGGCTGATGCGATACTAGAAATCGCGAAGAAAAAGGATGTTGACTTAATTGTGGTTGGCAGTCACGGACGCACTGGATTAGACAGAGTACTCATGGGTAGCGTTTCTGATCGTGTCATTGGCTATGCAGAATGTCCGATTTTGGTGGCTAAGGGCTAAATGTCCAGCCCAACGCTTCAGCTTTGGATAAGTTTAGGAGTCCAACGCTTCAGCTTTGGATAAATTCAGGAGTCCAACGCTTCAGCTTTGGGCGTTTATAGGAGTCCAACGCTTCCGCTTTGGATAAGTTTAGGAGTCCAATGCTTCCGCTTTGGATAAGTTCAGGAGTCCAACGCTTCCGCTTTGGAAAGCGAAGTTGTTGGACTCCAAAAAAATTTCCGAACAATTGCCATAAGATGATGAAACCAACAAGTACAGTTCTTATTGTTGATGATCAACCTTCAATGCGTGACGTTCTTAAACGTTTATTACGCAATCAAGGGTATGAATTAGCTTTTGCCACGAATGGACAAGAAGCTTTGACTAAAGCAGCGGAATTAATCCCTGATGTAATCTTATTAGATGTGATGATGCCGATTATGGATGGCTTTGAAGTCTGCCGACGTTTGCGAGCGGATTCCACTTTGGCTCAAGTACCCATTCTCATGGTTACTTCTTTAAAGGATCGAGATTCACGTTTACGAGGTATTAAAGCAGGTGCTGATGATTTCGTTTCTAAGCCTTATGATATCTTTGAATTGCGGGCGCGGATAGAAACCATTTCCAAACTTAATCGTTATCGCCGTTTACTCACAGAACAGGCTAAATTTGAGTGGGTTATTGACAATAGTGATGAGGCTTATCTGATTATTAGTAATAATAACCAGATAGTTTATACCAATTCAAAAGCTCGCCTTTACTTGAATCTACCGACGAATAAAGATGAACCGATCAACGAGACTTTTTTGGAAGTGGTTGCCAAACAGTATCATCAAATGTATGATTCACAAAGTTCTCCTTTGCCAATTGATCTCACACAGAAAAAAATTCCTCGTTATCTCGTGCGCCCTGATACAGAAACAGCACAAGCATTTTGGTTGCGAGTCGATGTCATGGAAATGTCTTCTGAATCAGATGAAAAGTTACTCAATCTGCGTAATATAACAGATACGATCTTAGCTAACCGGCAGCGGTGGACACTTCAATCGCAAATCAGCCATAAATTGAGAACGCCATTGACTATTATTAGAACAAGTCAATATGTTTTGGAGAATTTTGCAGAGTTGACGAAAGAAGAAATTAAAAAGTGGCTTGAAAGAATCGACACCGGAGGGAGTCGTCTTCAAACTGAGATTGAGGAAATTCTTGAATATATGAATATGTCCACTATGGCTCAAACCACGCGGGAACCCTGTAATGTAAATGATCTACTGTTGAATATTACTACGATTAAAGATAGGCTAAATATTGAGTCTGTTCATGTTTCTCAACAAGAAATTGAAAATCCTAATACTTTTGTACGCCTTTCCTGTTGGGCAATAGAAGTGATTTTGACAGAGATTTTTTCAAATGCAAAAAAATTTCATCCAAAAGGGACTCCTATTTTAGAACTTTCCATAGTGACGCTTTCCTCCGATGCGATTCGTTTACGAATTAGTGATGATGGAGTGACACTTTCACCAGAGCAATTGGACAAAATGTGGATGCCCTATTATCAAGGCGAAAAGTATTTTACCGGTGAAAAAGAGGGCATGGGAGTTGGTTTGTCAATGGTGGCTTCGCTGATATGGGAGGTAGAAGGGACATGTCATGCCTATAATCGTACAGAAAAAAAAGGGGTTGTCATAGAATTGACTTTGCCTTTAGTTAAGTAAGTTTAGAAATCCAGTTTCTTGAAGAAACTGGGTTTCTTTATTTGTCACTACTCAGCCGTTCGTCTTGAAATCAATTTCAAGGCTAAAAGCCAAAGCAGGATCAGCTAATTAAATCACTCAGTCTGCTTTAGCAGATTTTAGCTTTCAGCCTTGAAATCAATTTCAAGGCTGAATAGTTACCTTTATTTAAAGGAATCAAATTGAGCCAGACCCTTTTATCCTTTTTCCATTTGTTTTGAGATGACATACATTTGCATTGCTCAAAGCGACGATTTGCTTGTATTTGATATATAATTAACTGATGTGACGCAAAGCGATTCTATTCGAGCTTAGAAAT
>JAGLHR010000702.1 GCA_023143415.1 Thiomargarita sp.
AAAACTTTAGCCTCGAATGCTTTTAGCATTCGAGGTTTCAGTTTTTTGAAGAAAAATTTAAACCTCGAATAGATTTATCTCAAGGCTAACGGCTGAGTAGTTACAAACCTCGAACATTATTTTCAACGTGAAATGCCCACAGGTTCATTTCCATAAGGTTTCATCACTGGCGCATAAAATATCGCCCCAAACACCTTAATCAATCCCCACAAAACTAAAAGCGGAAACAGAATCGTTTCAAAAATAAACAAAGTAATCAACTTAATAATTTCAGTCACAATTTCTTCTGAATCTTTTTTAAGTTTTCCTAAGCTCGCCTTTGGCGAAGTCGCCACTTCTTGAACGGTGATTTCAGAAAATTTTTCTTTAGACATTTCAATGCGTTGCATGGCAACATCACGTTTATCCGCTAAAAAAACGGAGGAAATATGTGAACCTATCAGCCCCGTCACTGGAATAGCAAAACGCACTAATAAAACAAGCAGAAGTAGCTTATAAGCCATAAGGCGCAAGCGATGTTTTGAGATTTTTGTCCGGGAAAAGAGACTAAATAATATCAAAAATAGCGCAAGTAAAATGACATAAGTCAAATTAACGGAAATACCAATTTCCATCAGCAACTTTTGAATCCCTATCGCTACAGTCACCAACAACATAATCAAGGAAAAACGTTCAACCAGATCATTGATAGGATCAAGGACTTCCCCTAATGAAAGTTCGCCGATAAAGGGCGTGATCGTAAAACTTTGCATAACAGAAAGTGTCGCATTAAGAGCGCGAGCGATTAAAAATGCAGCCCCCGCCTTATGCATCGTCTCATCAAGATAAGTCAAACTTTCCTGTTCCATTCCACCTGTGAAGTGATTATGGCTAATCTCCTGCCAACCAACGCTTATTAATACCAACATACATAAAATCAGTAACAGACTGATCTCTGCTTTAATTCTCTTCTTGGTATTGTGTTGATTTATAAACGATTGACTATGCCCTTTATCGTTTTTGGATTTCACATTGATTCTCCACGACAATGTTAATGCTGGTTTCCATGATTTTCATGATGTTCTCCAGGTTGATGTGGTGGCAACTTATCAATACTGCCATCAAGATAAGCGGCAACGGCTTTATCTGGCTCCTTTTCCTGAGTGCTAATGGCTTCAATGCCTTTTGCATTCATCCGATTGACCAAACCCATACCCATATTACCTGTGATGAAGACTTGTATGTCATCTAGGGGATGGGGATCATTGCCATGACTTTCATGGAACGCTTGTTCTTTAGGCAGTTCCAACAAAGTTTTTTCGCCGACTTTACCATCAACGACTTGATAAATCCAAAATTTACGACACCGTCCTGCATGTCCTGTGATTTCGCGTTTGTTTTGGCTAGTTACTGCTATTTTCATTGTTTCAATCCTTATTCTAGCTAGTAGATACTGTTTTAAACTTGTTCTCGTTTTTTATCAGATAACAATTTCATCGACAAATACGTCATGAGGTATAGGCATCGCCACCACCCCTTTCAAAACTCCTTTCGAGGTTTGAGTTTTTTGAAGAAAAACGCAAACCTCGAACGTTAAACATTGATTGCATTATACTCGAACAGGTAATTTCAGTCAATAAAAATGGAAAGAAAATATTATCTTTTAATTGTTTTAAATTCACCACTAGGTGATAACACTTTAATATGAATGGTTCGGCTGGTAATATCTCCATTTTTTTTGAACCGGTAAGGTCCGACCACATTTTCCCATTTTTTCATATATCTTAAGGCGGTGGCTATTTCTATAGGCACTGTGCTTCTATTATTTTCAATTGCCCAAGCGAGAAGTTTCACCGCATCATATCCTTGCGCCGCTTTAGCATCAGGCGGTTTATTATATTTTTCCTTAAAACGTTTAACAAATTTTTTACTCTTTTTTGAATATTCTGGATCGAATGTACTAGCGACAAAAGTCCCAGTCGCATCCATTTTGGCTTCTAACCATAAACCAGGGTTCTCTAATGAATCCCCACCAATAAAGGGTACATGAACCCCCATACTACGTGTTTGCTTAATAACTTCAGCCGCTTGGGGTAAAAAACCCGCCAAAAAAATCGCATCAATCTGAGCACTTTGTGCGCCTTCGAGCAAGGCTCTAAAATCATGTTCTTTATTAAAATAGGAACGTGTTTGAAAAATGGTAATTCCCTGTTTTCTCGCTTCTTCCTTAAAAAATTCTGATAAACGTTTACCATAGTTTCCCCTTTCAAAAAGTACTGCGATCTTTTTGAAGCCTTGACGTTTGGCCAATTTTGCGAGGGCTTGACCAATATCCTTATCGTTAGGAATATTCCTAAAGATATATTGATTTTTATGTGCAGTTAACATCGGATTTGTTGAACCGGTTGAAATGAACAGAATACCCTCTTTTTCATAAGTAATCGACACTGGGATAGCGACACTGGAAAAACGATGACCAATCACGGCAATCACGTCTAAATTACGAGCAATTTGTTTCGCTATTTTTTGACCGATATCAGGTTTACCTTGATCATCATAAATCAGCGGAATAATCTTTTGTTCTATTAGGATACCGCCTTTTTTGTTTAATTCGTCTATGGCTAAAATAGCACCTTCTTTAAATAAACTTTTGTTAGCAGATGTTTCTACCAGGGCAATGACAATATCCTTATATTTGTCATCAGCCTTTTCTGCTGTGCGTTGTCTTTCTTCTTTGCCTGAAGTGTAACAACTAGAAATCATTACCAAGCTCAAGGTAATGATGACCGTCAGGATTTGTTTTAGCAACATATTTTCAGTTCTCAGTTCATAATGGGCTGCAAAGCTAAAGCGTTCTCCAAAAAACGTCCAAAGCTGGAATGGTTTCGAGGCGAAAGTTTTTTAAAGAAAAAACTTTCGCCTCGAATGGTTTTCGATGTTTTCGTTTTTTTTCTTTGAACAGGACATTTTTTTATAAATCATTGATTTAAATAATTTTCAATGGTTAGAATCAGAATTTT
>JAGLHR010000703.1 GCA_023143415.1 Thiomargarita sp.
AATAAAACCCGAAATTAAACCTGTCAGGTTTGGTTTAAAAGTGTCGGAAGTTATTAAATCCTAAGTCCTTAGAAATCCGATTTTTGAAAAAATTGGATTTCTTAAACATCTTGGAAACATAGTGCGTCACATCAGTCATTAACCATTAACCATTGCTATACAATGATTCCAAAACGAGTTCAAACAATTGTTAATAACATTGCCAAAGAATGTCACCAGCGATTTGGTGATAAAGTCACTCTTATTTGGTTTGGCTCCTGGATAAAAGGGAATGCTTATCAACAATCAGATATTGATTTAGCGATTGAATACCATGAGAAGTTGAATAAAACCGAAATGGTTTCTTTTAGAAATTGGTTAGATGACTTGCCAACTCTTTATAGTATTGATTTAGTTGAAATAAATCAAGCAAATCATTTATTAAAAGCAGAAATTAAGCAATATGGAAAAAGCTTATGAGTAGTCAACCGAAATTACAGATTCAAAAATCGGATTTCTATACTTTTTAGAATTCGATTCGAGGTTTTTTCTTTAAAAAAACTTTAGCCTCGAATTGAGTTTTTTTTCAAAAAACTTGGTTTCTTAGGTACTTAGGAACGTTTCGAGGTTTTAGTTTTTTGAAAAAAACTAAAACCTCGAAAATGAAATCACTTCGACGTTGCATCAAACCTGACAGGTTTTAAAAACCTGTCAGGTTTAGTTTTCGAGGTTTCCGCTTCAAAAAACGGAAACCTCGAAACGATTTTATTTTATAAGGGCAGTCACCAAAGAAATCCGATTTTTTTTTAAATCGGATTTCTCATCGTCTTAAATCAGCCTTAAATTGAACAAATCCTTAACTTCTTCATAACTCCACTTAGGAATAATAAAGTTAGCCGTTTCATATTTCTCCAAGCTGGGATTAAGTTCAAAACGATAATAAGCATCTGCTTCTCTTATTTGTCCCATCAAACTATCACCGTCTATATTCTTAATAGTCATTTCAAAACACCGTTTTCCAAATCCAGTTCGAGGCTAACGTTTTTTGAAGAAAAACGTTAGCCTCGAATCCTGCGTGTTCGCCTGGCTTAACTTAATGGCTTTGATCTGTCTTTCTCTGATCGAGGTTTTAGTTTTTTTTCAAAAAACTAAAACCTCGATCCCCAATTAAGAAAAAAAAACTTACTCTCATGCAAACATTGAAACATCAAAAAAATCTTATCGGTATTTTTGCCCAACATAAAGTTGCGGCTAACTTATTAATGCTGATACTACTATTGGCGGGCTTTTTGGCTTTGAGTAAACTCAATACTCAGTTTTTGCCTAATTTTGCACTGGATGTTATATCAGTGACAGTCTTATGGACAGGTGCAACGGCTGAGGATGTCGAAATGTCTATTACTCGCCCTATTGAGCAGGAATTACGCACCCTTGATCATCTGCATAAAATGAACTCCACTTCTACTCAAAACTCCTCAACAATTGTCATAGAGTATGAAGAAGGGACTGACATGGGTTGGGCACTTGATCAGGTTAAGGAAAAAGTCGCATTATTGCGTAATTTACCCAGCACCTCAGAAAAGCCAGAAATCAGTCGCGCTGCTCATTATGATAGCATTGCTCGTTTGCTCTTAATGGGAGTCGATGATACGAATGAATTACGCCATTTAACAAGGCGCATTGAACGTGAATTACTTGAGCGTGGCATTAGCAAAATTGAGATTGAGGGTTTACCTAAAGAAGAAATCGCGATACAAGTTTCCACTGTTCAATTGGAAGAATTAGGGCTGACATTGCCCCAAGTGGGTGAGCAAATTACACGTTTTAGTCAAGATATACCGGCGGGTGCTATCGGGCGTGGTGATATTGCACGACAATTGCGTAGTTTGGAACAACGCCGTGATGAATTCGCTTTTGCAGATTTACCAATAATTACTGATAAATCAGGACGTTATGTTAAATTAGGCGATATTGCGACGATTGAACGCCGCCCGCGAGAGGGCGAAGTGCGTATAACTTATCAAGATAAACCCGTCGTTGAATTGCGATTATTACGTACTGAAGAAAATGATGCGTTAAAATCGGCAAAAATATTACAAGTTTGGTTAGAGGAAACACGCCCTTTACTTCCGCCGGGAATTGAATTGCATGTTTATGCCCAATCTTGGGAATTGATTGATGAACGTATTTCTTTGCTACTCAGAAATGGCTTGAGTGGCTTAATATTGGTTGTGGCGACTTTATTTATCTTTCTCAATGGGCGGGTGGCTTTTTGGGTTGCAGCGGGTATTCCTATTTCATTGATGGGTATGCTCGCGGTACTCTATATGATAGGGGGCAGCATCAATATGGTGAGTTTATTTGCCATGATTATGGCATTAGGCGTTATTGTTGATGATGCGATTGTTGTTGGTGAAGACGCTTTTACCCATTTTCAAACGGGTGAACAATCTTTGTTGGCTGCTGAGGGCGGCGCACAACGCATGTTAGCTCCCGTCACAGCCGCCTCATTAACAACGATTGCGGCTTTTTTACCGCTCATGCTGATTGGGGGAATTATGGGCAATATCCTTTTTGATATTCCAACCGTGATGATTTGTGTGTTAATTGCTTCATTGGTAGAATGCTTTTTCGTGTTACCCGGTCATTTACGGCATACTTTCCATAAAATTCATCGTCAAAAACCCAACAAAGTACGACAGAAATTGGAAAGGGCTTTTGATGTTCTGCGTGATAAATACTTTCGCGCCCTTGTCACGGTGACAATTGCTTTTCGTTGGAGCATATTGGCATTGATGTTAGCTGCCATGATGTTTGCGGTTGGTTTATTAGCCGGCGGGCGGTTGAACTTTACCTTTTTTCCCTCACCAGAGAATACCATTCTCATTGCAAATGCCAATTTTGTCGCAGGGAGTTCACCAACACGGGTTGATACTTTTTTAGCACATTTAGAAAAGACTTTATATGCCACTGATAAGGAATTGGGTGGAAATCTTGTTAAAGTGATGGTTGTTCGGCATGGTAGTGGATCAGCGACGCGTGGTGCCGGTAGAAAGGGTGATCAATTTGGCTCTTTTATGATTGAACTGAGTTCGCCAGATAGTCGTACTGTGCGTAATAAACAATTTATTCAGGCTTGGGAAGCGAAAATTATTAATCCGCCCGGTTTAGAAAGTCTTACTATCATGGAAAGTCGCGGCGGTCCTCCGGGTAGAGATATTGAAATTCGTCTCAACGGCACTGATGCGGATAAGGTGAAAGCGGCGGTATTGGAATTGGCAGACGTGTTAAAAACATTTTCAGGAGTGAATGGAATTGAAGATGATATGCCTTATGGAAGGGAACAATGGATTTATTCGTTGAGCCATTATGGGAAAGCATTGGGTTTAACGATAGAATCGGTTGGTAAACAGTTACGCGCGGCTTTTGATGGACATTTAGTGCAGATTTTTCAAGATAATGAAGATGAAGTGGAAGTGCGGGTGGTATTGCCCGATCAGGAACGTTACAGTTTAGCCAGTTTAGAAAATTTTATGTTGCAATTACCCAATGGTGCGCGTATTCCATTTTCTACGGCTGTGAATGTGACAACACAGCGCGGCTTTGAAGCGATACGCCATGCTCAAGGACGTTTGGCTGCCCAACTGTCAGCCGATGTGGATAAAGCGGTTAATAATGCGAATAAAATTGTAGCGAACTTGGTTGAAAACGTTCTACCTGATTTGAGTATCCGTTATGGGGTGGAATATTCTTTTGAAGGACGTATGGCTGATCAAGCTGAAACGCTGGGCGATATGAAACGAGGATTGATATTTGCGATTGCCATGATTTATATTATACTCGCTTGGCAATTTGCTTCTTATGGTTGGCCTTTCGTTGTGATGAGTATCATTCCATTTGGTTTAGTCGGTGCCATTTTCGGACATTGGTTTATGGAGATTGATTTGACCATTTTATCGCTTTTTGGTTTCTTTGGGTTATCGGGCATCGTGATAAATGATTCCATTGTTTTGATCACTTTTTATAAACAACTCCGCGAAGAAGGAATGCCAGTCAAAGAGGCGTTGATTGAGGCGGCTTGTCAACGATTACGGGCAGTTTTGCTCACTTCATTGACGACCATTTTTGGTTTGACTCCGCTCCTTTTTGAAACTTCGTTACAGGCACAATTTTTAATTCCGATGGCGACTTCTATTGCTTTTGGTTTAATGTTTTCTACCATTTTGGTGTTACTGGCGGTGCCGGCATTGTTATCTATTTATGAAGATATGATGCCTCAAAAGGGTGTCCAAAGCTGAAGCGTTGTACTCCAAAAAACGTCCAAATCTGAAAGTTTGGACTCCAAAAAACGTCCAAATCTAAAGGGTTGGACTCCAAAATACGTCCAAAGCTGAAGCCTCGAATGGACTCCAACCAGATTTTCAATAATATACTCAGCACGGGAATAAACTTAGTTGCATCAAACCTGACAGGTCTAGTTCAGGTTTAGTTATTGATATTATTTTAGGAACGAGAAAAAAAATCTTGAGAGAGGTGATAGTTTGTCTTTGATATTAAAAAGTCATAACTTCAGTGTGGCTGAAAGTTTTACTGAATATACGCAGTCGCATGATATAACACCATTGTTCATTAAAGGAAATGCGCTGTCAGTATTACAACAATTGCCAGATAGTTCAGTCGATTTTTGTATGACTTCTCCCCCGTATTGGGGCAAACGGCAATATACAGAAGAAGGAATAGGGCTGGAAGCTAATTATATTGATTATATCAAATATCTAACAACTATTTTTCTAGAATTAAAGCGTGTTCTTAAAGATACTGGCTCATTTTGGTTGAATCTTGGTGATTCATATCAATCAAAAAGCTTGCTTGGCATTCCTTGGAGAGTGACTTTTGAACTGATAGATAATCAAGGATGGATTCTCAGAAATGAAGTGATTTGGAATAAGGTTAAAGGTAGCCCCGACAATTCAAAAGACAAATTAGGAAATATCCACGAACAAGTTTTTCATTTTGTCAAAAAGTCAAAAGGGTATTATTATGATACTGATTCAATTCGTTCTAAGCCTTCGCAGACTAAAGTCGTTAACGGTGCGGTTGTCTCAGCAACAGGAGTTAGCGGTGTGAGGTACAAGCGACAAATAGAACTCTCAACTGAACTCTCACCTCAAGAAAAGAAAAATGCAATGGATGCACTTAATAATATCCTAAAAGATATTTCTGAAGATAGGTTATCTGATTTTCGTATGATTATTAGAGGTCAACAAAGAACGACGCATTCTGATTCTAAGAAAGTATCAGGTAGAGCAAAGGAACTTCATGATAAGGGGTTTTATTTTCTCAAATATCATCCTAATGGTAGTAAACCGCGTGATGTGTGGGATATTCT
Organism: Thiomargarita sp.; assembly: GCA_023143415.1. Classification (GTDB taxonomy): domain Bacteria; phylum Pseudomonadota; class Gammaproteobacteria; order Beggiatoales; family Beggiatoaceae; genus QNES01. The sequence goes on from JAGLHR010000703.1 coordinate 5,369, forward strand.
TCCAGAAGATACACACAAACGTAAAAAGCATTTTGCCGTTTATCCAGAAGATCTCTGCAAAATACCTTTATTGGCAACCTGTCCTAAAAATGGAATTGTTATAGATCCATTTTCCGGCACTGGCACAACAATGCTTGTTGCAAAGCAATTAGGTAGAAAATCGGTTGGGATAGAGCTTTCAGCGGAATATATAGAAATAGCAAAAGAGCGTTGCTGTATAACTTTATAAAGGAAATACATGACTAAAGTGAGTGAACTGTTTGGTGTTTCTACGCAATCAGTGAGTAAAACAACCGTTAAAAACATCCAAATAAATCAGGAATGTCCATATACAAATAGCAAGTGCTTTAAGGTGCGTAAAAGTGAACCTGAAATATCAATTGGCACATGCACAGTAAACTATAGCCGTAAAAAACGCAATATAATTATCTGTCCAAATAGATTGCTCCAAAATAAACAGGTATTTATGGATTGTATGCACTTGCTTACCAGACACGAACCGGGAAATGAATTTCATGTTATCTCGGAAGTCAGTATCCCCGGTGGTAGTGTCGATTATTTTATCGCATCAGCTAAAAATGGAAAAGTCAAAGACTTTGTTGGTATTGAGTTTCAGACTTTGGATACAACAGGGACAATTTGGCCGGAACGCCAACGATTCCTTAAAAAATATGGAATAGAGGTTGATGAAAATGCCGTTAATTCTACAAAATCATTTGGAATGAATTGGAAAATGACGGCAAAAACGATTCTTGTGCAACTCCACCACAAAATTGAAACATTTGAATATGTTGGTAAACATCTTATCCTTGTCATTCAAGACGATTTATTGGAATACATGAAGCGTGAATTTAATTTTGCTCATTTATCAGAGCCAAGTAAAATTGGTGACTCTATGCATATACATTCTTATGTGCTGAGAAATAATGATAAAGCATACAAAATTGAACTGGATAGCAGATTAAGTACAGATTCGGAGGGTATGGCTACTTGCCTTGGTTTACAGGCAGAGGCTAAAGTAGAACTCGTACAAATTATTAAAGAGTTAGAAAGCAAACTCTCAAACGAAACGTTGTTAACAATTGTGTAGAGAACACAGATTTTTCGTTTCCAACCTCTGGTTCAGACTGGTCAGTACTGAAGCATAAATTATCGGATATAATGGAGTTCGAGGTTTTAGTTTTTTGAAGAAAAACTAAAACCTCGAAAACGCTTTAGCTTTGATCGCTAGTCATTTGGGCACCGCCAAAGCTAAAGCGTTGGACTCCAATATTAAAACTTATGCTTCAGCACTGAACTATTCTTCTAACTCAACAGTAACGGGCGTATTGTTCTGAAGGTTTTCTGATATCGGGCAACGATGATCAACTTCTTCCAAAAATGCTTTTTTCTCTTCTAAGGAGATGTCCGCATCAATTTTGGCGATGATTTTGTAACCAAAAAAACCAACCCGGTTTTCCTTGCTTTTTCCCATAAAGCCATCGCTGTCTACCTCGCTTTCAACCCGAACATCAAAATTACGCAACTTGATTCTTTTTTGTTTGGCGACAATTTGCCCAACGGTCAGCACACAGGCTGCGAGTGAGAGACAAGCAAATTCAAGAGGGCTAGGCCCTTCATCTTTACCGCCTCCTTGAGGGGGTTGATCAATGATAATGCGATGATTGCGGATTTTGCTTTCAAATTTAAAATTGTCAACCAGCGCAGCGCTGACTTCAATTTTTTTGATAGTTGGCATAATTTTAACTTCCAATGTGAAAAATTAAAGTGGTCAGATTTCAGAAATGTTGAACAGTTCTGGTTTCATCAAGCTAATCTGAAAGTTGATATTATATCATAAAATCATCTTCAATTTACTTGATGTTCAAGTTTTTTACCAAAGACAATAACTACAAGGATTGTATGTAATAAGGGATTAAAAACAAATACAACCACGATCTAATCCCTTCTTATATACAATCCTTGTAGTTATTCTTGGAAGACTAAAAACTTGATCATCAAGTTACATTAAATTTAACCGTTTACCTTTAATAATCGCCATCACTCGCTGCATTTCCATTTCCCGCAATAAGACATAAGCAAACACTTTTGCTAAAGTAAAACTCCGCAATTTCAAAGTCAATTCAGCAATTCGTCGTATTTCCTTTATAAGCCGCTGTTCAACGACAAAAGTATTCTCTGCATCTGATAATAAACTATAGAATGGTTCCTGTAAATTGTCAAGCACTTCTTCTAAAGAATTTAATTCCACCAAGCTCTGCAAACGATTGCGATTAAGTCTGTAGGTTGCGGGAACTAATAAGTAATAGGTTTCCGCTGCCGATAAGTGATAGGCAAATCGATAGCGTAGTAACCATAATAAATTAAAGCGATCCATGAAAATACTAATAAGCGGCGATAAACTTTGGCGTTGCTTATTGTCAAGAACGCGAACTCTTTGTACAAATCCTAATAGGTAATGCCGATCAATTGCAGCGTCTAATGAATAAAGTTGATGTTCCTTTTCAAATACACGCCGCGCTTGATGTGCAATATTACCATAAGGGCTGTTTTCCAAATGTCGCAATAGTTCACCAACCTCTTCTGTGCGTAGCAATTGTTTAATTGGCAAAGCAGTCAGTGTTCCTAATTCTAATAATTGGGCAGAAATCGCTTCAGCATCTAGCCCTGCAATTTTACCGCGCACAATGGTTTTGAGATTGGCAATATCGTGTTTATGAAACCAATACATGAGCAATTCACGTTCTGCCCCCGATAATGGGCGTACCAACGTTTTAAAATCTGCTAACAGTCGGATTAACCAGGCTTGCTCTATTAAAGTCTGATCAACGCTACTATCACCAAGCCCTAAATCTTCCCATTCACTACCGCCCTTTGCTGCTAAAGCATCCAGCGGCTGATTTGATAATTCAGTGAAGCGTTTTTCTGAAAGCAAACGCCCTGCGAGTATTGATACACGGGCATTAAGATAAGCATAATTCATCATCATGGTTTACCTGAAGACATGAGTAAATGGACAGCTGCCTCTAACGCCCTTTGGTGATTTTCCTCAGCGAGATGATGTAAACGCTCTTTTCGCTCATCGTAACGCTTATTTAATTCGGCGATAGTTTGGGTAGCACGTACTTTAGCCTTTTCTAAAAAGCGGGCATGTAATTCAGGGATTTTCGCTTTAAATTGCTCTTCTGCTTGACGCACCTCTTGTAATGCTTGTTGAATAATGTCTTCACGTTCCGTCTGCGCTTTAGCTACTAATTGCTCTGCATCAGTTTCTGCTCGAAGTAAACGCTTTAGGGTGTCTTCCATTTTTAATCTCCTTATAATATAATGAATAGTACAACGGATTTATGAAATAAACGGATTTTTTTAACTTCTTATAACTTGATGATCAAGTATAAAGAGTACAACTAATAGAGTACAACTAATAGAGTACAACGAATTTACGAAATAAACGAATTTAAAAAAACGCTTAATGCTATGAATTTATTAGATTTAATCCGTTTTTTTATAAAATCCGCTGTACTCATATATCCGCTGTACTCATATCTGTTGTACTAAAATAAAACTCGATCATCAAGTTTTCTCGT
>JAGLHR010000704.1 GCA_023143415.1 Thiomargarita sp.
TGCAACGCTTTAGCTTTGTATTATGTATTATGGAGTACAACGCTTTAGCTTTGTATTATGGAGTACAACGCTTTAGCTTTGGACGTTTTTTGGACTGATTTACAAAGCTAAAGCGTTGTACTCCAATCGACAAAGCTAAAGCGTTGTACTCCATTTTAAAAAAAACAGGTAAAAATCCTTGCTTGTAGGTTGGAAAACTGCCATGAGCAAAAAATTTAGGCAAAAAAAAAGCACTGTCGCGTCATGCGACAATGCTATCCATCTTATCTGCTAAAAAAAGCTGATAAATACTGGGAAGAGAGAGGAAGGTAAAAATAAGATATTTCCACGCAACTCATGCGTAAAAATGAAAAATGGTAGCGAGGGAAGGATTTGAACCTACGACCTTCGGGTTATGAGCCCGACGAGCTACCAGACTGCTCCACCTCGCATTAATGTGGGATGTATAATATAGACTTTTTTCAGAATTAGCAAGCCTTTTTTTCAATTTTTTTTAATTTCCGTTTAAAAAAATGTTGAAACACCTCTATAAAAAAAGCGTTTTTTTTATAAATAAATATCAATATCAATAACTTATAAAAGTATAAAAATTTATGTTCTGAACGTCGAATGAATAAAAAAATTTTGAGTCCAAAACAATCTATAAAATAGATTATGTAAAATCTACTTTTATTATTATACTATTAATTTTAATTTAACACAAATTTTAATTTTTAAAACCAGCGAAAAACAGTTCGCTATTCAGATTAAAACCCGCATTAATCATAACAAACAGCCATTTATCAAAACAGGGAATGAATAACAATTGTATTTTGAGATTTGACATTTCTGTAAAATATGTTCATAATGCAATGCTCTTTAGGATTGGAGGGGTTCCTGAGTGGTCAAAGGGGGCAGACTGTAAATCTGTTGGCTTACGCCTTCGGAGGTTCAAATCCTCCCCCCTCCACCAATAAAAATGATTTAATAAATAAAATTAAAGAAGATAAAAAACATTGGAAATGTTTTGTTAGACAATATACTGAAAAGAAAGCAAGTTTGTTAAAAAAACTGGCTCTAAGAATTTATTTTTCTGAACAATTAATAGAATATTTGGAGGGGTTCCCGAGCGGTCAAAGGGGACAGACTGTAAATCTGTTGGCTTATGCCTTCGGAGGTTCGAATCCTCCCCCCTCCACCACTTTAATTTTATAATTATTGATGCTCATCATTGTTCAAAGTCAAGCGGGTGTAGTTCAGTGGTAGAACTTCAGCCTTCCAAGCTGATTGCGTGGGTTCGATTCCCATCACCCGCTCCATTTTATTTAAAAGTTTTAATAAGTCAGTCAGTTTAAGCCGCAGTAGCTCAGTGGTAGAGCACTATCTTGGTAGGATAGGGGTCGCGAGTTCAACTCTCGCCTGCGGCTCACTAAATGAGTGTTTTTATTCAGAAAACGAACAAGAACATCAAACAGTATTTTCAACTCTGCGACAAATTTGGATTTAAATAATCCAAATAAGGATTTAAAAATATAGGCCAGTAGCTCAATTTGGCAGTAGCACTTCACTCCAAATGAAGGGGTTGGGGGTTCGAGTCCCTCCTGGCCTGCCATTTTATTAAAAAAACTCATCTAAAATATCTTAATGAATGAAAATTCAATAATACCTAAAACTAAACCTTGAAAGTTAAAAGTTTTGGAAGTCATTAAAGGCTCATTCTTCAACAAGACATCAATTGACTTAAATTAATTCCAATGAGTACAAAAAAAAATGCCACCACCTCTTCAAACAAATTTGATATAATTAAATGGCTATTAGTGGTGTTATTACTTTGCACAGGCATTGTTGGTTTCTATTATTTTGAAGAACAGTCGCTGCTTTTGCGCGTTGTCAGTCTATTAGGGATAGTGGGCATTGCAATCTTTGTCGCTTTACAAACGGATAAGGGCCGTAGAACTAAAGATTTTTTACAACAAACGCATATTGAAGTCCGTAAAGTCGTTTGGCCAACACGGCAGGAAACCGTACAAATGACTGGCATTGTCCTTTTAATGGTTTTATTGGTATCCTTAATTATCTGGATGATGGATAGCCTTTTATTTTGGCTAGTTCGTTTGTTCACCGGCCAGGGAGGTTAAAAAATGGCTTTGCGCCGCTATGTTGTGCAAGTCTCTTCAGGATATGAACAGCCTGTCAAATCTTCTCTTGAGGAAAAAATAGCAGAGGCTCGCAGCGAATTACAGAAATGTTTTGGGCAAATTATTGCACCAAGCAAAAACGTTATTGAAATGCGTTTAAAGCAGAATCTTCATGCCAGTATTTTTGTAGAGATGGATATGAAGGCTGCTGATGTTGAGCTACTGGATGATGAAGATAAACCTTTATTATTCAAGGATGAAATTTATCGTACAGTTGGAAATGTGCATGGCGTTTTAGGTATCGGCGTAAGTCAGCATTGGTATGTTGTACAAGCCTATTCTGGATATGAAAAATCGGTAAAACTTTCTCTTGAAGAACGAATAATACGAGCACGTCCCGAATTACAAAAATGTTTTGGGGAAGTTCTTGTACCGACTGAAGAAGTTGTTGAAATGCGTGAAGGTCAGAAACGCAAAAGTGATCGTAAACTTTTTCCTGGTTATGTTCTTGTGCAGATGGATATGGAAGAAGTTGACAATGAACAAACAAATGAAGAGGATGAACTTTTGCCACTGAGGGACGAAATGTGGCATTTCGTTAAGGATGTCCCCAAGGTTTTAAGTTTTATTGGCGGCACTCGTGAACGACCAGCACACATTTCTGATAAGGAAGCCGATGTGATTTTGCAGCGTGTTCAAGAGGCTGCGGAAAAACCCCGTCCTAAAGTGTTGTTTGAAGTGGGTGAGGTTGTGCGCGTTATTAAAGGGCCCTTTCGTGATTTTAATGGCATTGTTGAAGAAGTCAGTTATGATAAAAACCGTTTACGTGTTGCATTACGGATTTTAGGACGTTCAACACCTGTTGAACTTGAATTTGGACAAGTTGAAAAAGAATAGAAATGAGAGTCCACGTCTTTATAAGTTATTGATTTAAAAAGTAATTACAATGTAATTTTTAAAAAAAACTAAATTAGCTTAAAAATCAAATATTTATATATTTAAATACTCAAGAATCAATTATTTGCTCAAAAAAAATCTAACCCATTTTCTGAAGTTTTTTGAAATCGGATTTTTTCTAGGGGAGCTTCTTTAAAAAGCGTTTGCACCCAATAAGGATTTTATAAATGGCGAAAAAAGTTTCCGCTTATATTAAATTGCAAGTTAAAGCTGGTCAAGCTAATCCCAGTCCACCTGTTGGACCAGCTTTGGGGCAACATGGTCTCAATATCATGGAGTTTTGTAAAGCATTTAATGCCAAAACTCAGCATCTTGAACCGGGTATGCCCACCCCCGTGATTATCACGGCTTATTCAGATCGTAGCTTTACTTTTGTCATTAAAACACCACCTGCTTCAATTTTATTGAAAAAAGCGGCAGGTATTGAAAGTGGAAGTAAAACGCCACATACTCATAAGGTTGGTAAAGTGACACGAACGCAATTGGAAGAAATAGCAACCGCCAAAAAGCCTGATTTAACGGCTTCTGATATGGACGCTGCGGTGCGTACTATTGCGGGTAGTGCGCGTAGTATGGGTATTGACGTGGAGGGGGTTGTCTAAATGGCAAAGCGATCAAAACGGTTAAAAGCAATTAAAGCACAAATACAGCCAGGGAAATATTACCCTATCAACGAAACATTTAAACTATTAAAAGAACTTCCATCAGCAAAATTCAACGAATCTGTGGATGTCAGTATTAATTTAGGAGTTGATCCACGTAAATCAGACCAAATGGTGCGTAGTTCAACTATTCTACCAAATGGCACTGGTAAAGATATACGAGTCGCTGTCTTCACTCAGGGCGGTGCGAATACAACAGCTGCTGAAGAAGCTGGTGCTGATATTGTTGGTCTTGAGGATTTAGCTGAACAGGTGAAAAAAGGCTTTCTGGATTTTGATGTCGTTATTGCATCCCCAGACGCAATGCGAGTTGTCGGGAAATTAGGTAAAATTCTCGGTCCGCGTGGTTTAATGCCGAATCCAAAGGTGGGTACTGTCACTCCTGATGTTGCAACGGCTGTTAAGAATGCAAAAGCAGGACAAGTACGCTATCGTACTGATAAAGCTGGTATTATTCATTGTAGTTTAGGTAAAGTGTCATTTACCGTTGAAGCTTTGTGTGAAAATTTACAAGCCCTTCTTACGGATTTACAAAAGCATAAGCCAAGTACGTCAAAGGGCGTTTATATGAAAAAAGTGACTGTTTCTACGACGATGGGTCCAGGACTGGCAGTCGATCAAACGAGCCTGTAATCGTACTTATTTTGTAACTACTCAGGGCAACCACAAGGGATTGCCCCTACATAAGGACACAAGGGTGCAGCCTACATCAGAATATTTTCGTCCGTCTTGTCTTCATAAGAATATTATTGTAGGGGCAATCCTTT
>JAGLHR010000705.1 GCA_023143415.1 Thiomargarita sp.
GTGGGCAAAGTCCTTTTATTGCCCACATTCCTCATTAAAAGTGTGCCGTTGCACCAAAAAGACGTTGCCCACCCTACATGACTTTATATTGCCCACCTTCCTCATTAAAAGTGTGGTGGGCAACCACGTTGCCCACCCTACATGACTCATATATATCAGGTTAAACAATGGATACAATCTTAGTTTTTTCACCACACCCAGACGATGAAGTTTTAGGTTGTGGTGGTTATATCGCTAAACAAAAAGTCAAGGGCGCACAAGTTCATGTCGTCATCGTGAGCGATGGTGCGCTTGGCGTTCCAAAAAAAACTTCATCCGAAGTGCGTAAACAAGAATGTCTTGCGGGATTGGCGCATTTGGATATAAAGAATGTGCAATTTTGGGATTATCCCGATGGTGCAATACCCCTCAGCGGCGGCATTTTGCATGAATATCGGCGTATTGTCAACGAAATTAAGCCGACTGAGATACTACTACCCCATCCACAAGAACCCCATTCTGATCATGTTCGCGTCACGCGGGGCATTTTAAATGCCCTCGAAGAGCAATGGCAGGGCAATCTCTTGTTTTATGAAATAGTACATCCTGCTCCCTTTGTCAATCATATCGTTGATATTACAACAGAATTTGGGGCAAAAATGCTTGCAATGCAAGCGCACGTTTCACAAACCAAGCAATTTGATTATGCTAACACGATTCAAAGCCTAGCGCGTTTGCGGGGGATTCATGCGAACGCGACGGGTGCAGAAGCGTTTCTATTATATGAATGGGATGGCACTTCTCAGCATTTTTTTGAAACCCGCCCCCTGATTTCAGTCATTGTGCGTGCTAATGATATTGATTATCTCCGTCATGCTTTGAATAGTTTAATCCGTCAAAGTTATGAACAGTTTGAGGTGATTTTAGTTTGGTTTGGGGAATACGCGCCCTCACTGAAAGACTTTGAAGTACTAGATATTCGTTTTGTGCCGGGGAAAGCGTCGCGTACTTTCAATCTAAATGAAGGCTTGCGCCATGCGCGTGGCGAATATATCGCTTTTCTTGATCAAGACGATATAGTCTATCCACAGCACTTAGCCGCCCTTCTGGCAGAAATTCATGGACATCCCAAAGTGGATGTGACTTATAGTGGTTGTAAAGTCATGGCTTGTGAAAAGCAGGATGCGCGAATTAAAGTCAAGAAAGTCATGGAAGTCATGAACCATGTCTGGCAATCAGGGCGTTTATTAATGGGGAATCAGATTCCGCTCCATGCCCTGCTATTTCGGGCAGGAGTCTTTCGCACCCATCAATTTGATGAAACGCTTGAAGCTTATGAAGATTGGGAATTACTGGCGCGTTTAAGCCTCTCCCATTTTCACTTTGTCCATTTGAATGAGATAACCTGTGAATATCGTATTTTCGGCGATAAAAACGAATCTTACACGCAAATCCATGAAAACAAAGGCTATCTTGAACATCGGCAAACCGTTCTCGCCAAAATACTCCAAAGAATGGAAGCGAGCCATCTTGAGCAAATTTCCAATATTGTCAAAGACTTAGGAACAGAACATGCTCAATTATCCACCCAACTGGCAAAACAAGCCAAACAGCATCAGGCAGAAATAGGCGCGTTAAATTATCAACTCGCCCAATATCAAGGAATAGAAGAATTACTCACAAAAGCCTGTGCGGATATTGGCATTGAAGCAGCAGGGCGGCAAGCCGTCGCGCAACTCATTGGGCGAACATTACCTCAGCAAACATTATTCTCAATTATCCTGCCCGTTTATAACACAGATCCCACTCTGCTCAGCGAAACACTACTTTCTTTACGCAATCAAGCATTCGCCAATTGGGAATTATGTCTCGTCGATGATGGCTCAGATCGTGAAGAAACACAACAGTTATTGCAGACATTACAGAATGATCCCATTATCGCAAAACGCCTTCACTTTTCGCGCCGCGACACGCAGGGCGGTATTGTCAAAGCCAGCAATGACGCAATTAAAATGGCAACCGCGCCCTACGTTGTTTTTCTTGATCATGATGATAGGCTGCATAATGAAGCATTACTTCTCCTCGCCCTGAAACTACAGCAGCGAGACTACACTCTGCTATATACCGATAGCCGAATGATTGATCATGCTGGGAAACCAATGCACACCTATCATAAAGCAGATTGGTCCCCAGAAACCCTATTACACCTGAATTACATCAACCATCTCACCGTTGTGAAGCGAGACGTTTTAAACAGCTTAGGGGGATTAGACTTTGACGGCGCACAAGATTGGAACTTACTACTACAATTAATTAATTTACCGGATGAACAAGTCTGCCATCTGCGTCAACCCCTTTACGACTGGCGAGCAACAGAAGGCTCATTGGCTTATAAAACCCGTGAGAAAAAATGGGCTTTTAAAACGGCACAATCTGCTGTTAAAAATCACCTGACGCAACGCGCCTTAGAACAAGTGACTGTGTTGGCGAATAAAAGGGCAGCGGGCTGTATTCCTCAATGGCATTTCCCCCAAGAACCCGTTGATATTATTATACCAACCCATAACAATCTCAGAGGACTGAAAATCTGTCTCAATGGTTTATTGCAACAAACCGACTATCCTCAATTCAACATTATCATTGTCGCCAATCGGTGTGTTGAACCGGTACGAGATTATCTGGATACCCTACAATCCCACCCACAGATTAAAATATCTGTCAATGATGACGAATTTAATTGGTCCGCCCTAAACAATCAAGGCGTTTTATCGGGAAACAATCCTAACCTATTGTTTTTAAACGATGATATTGAAATAAAACACACAAACTGGCTACGCAATATGAGCCGGTATTTGTATTTAGACAGCGTTGGCGCAGTGGGCGCAACCTTGTTTTATCCAAACAAACGCTTGCAACATAACGGCATCGAAACCCATCCAGAATGGATTGCCCGTAATATCGACGAATGGGGCGCGAAAAATCCACTTCGTATCACACGCAATGTCTCAGCTGTCACGGGCGCGTGCTTACTCACACAACGCAGCGTCTGGGAAAAAGTGAACGGATTTGACGAAAAAATAAGCGTTTATTATAACGACGTTGACTTCTGTTTAGCCATCCGCGCTCAAAAACTGAGAATTGTTCAAGCCAACGATGTCGAACTCACTCACCACGAAAAGGTAACTTATGGCAAAGATGATAATCCTGAAAAACAAGCCCTTTCCCATAAAGAAATCAACTTCATGCAAGAAAAATGGGGCGAACAATTAGCGGAACGTTATATGCCGCGCTACGATGTGCAGGCGAAACAGACGCGCATTTTACGTGTTAAGGAATGATCACGAAATAACTTCTACCATGTTGAATCAGACCTGACAGGTTTTGGAAACCTGTCAGGTCTAGTTGGAGAGTTGATTTCATGAAATAAATTTCACCATGTTGAATCAGACCTGACAGGTTTTGGAAACCTGTCAGGTCTAGTTGGAGAGTTGATTTCATGAAATAAATTCTACCATGTTGAATCAGACCTGACAGGTTTTGGAAACCTGTCAGGTCTAGTCGTCGTCGATATGATTTCATGAAATCAATTTCACCATGTTGAATCAGACCTGACAGGTCTAGTTGGAGAGTTGATTTCATGCACGTTCCTTAGCGTCTTAGCGTCTTAGCGTGAAATGAAAAATGCTTTAGTGATTTTTCTGAAAATCTATAGGCAACGTTTTTCGTTTTGGTGAAATACAAAAAAAGGCAACCATAAAGGATTGCCCCTACAAAATATGTATTTAACTCAAAAGGGAAATGCTATAAAACCTCGAAAACCATTCACCATTCCAGCATTAGACTCCATCATATCCGATAATTTATGCTTCAATACTGATTAATGAGGCCCTGCGGCAAGAATTTCCTTAGATGTTTCATTAGCATACTGCTTGAAATTCTCAGCAAACATTTGTACCAACTTCTTGGCTTGTGCATCATAATCCGCCGGATTATACCAAGTGTTACGAGTATTTAAAATCTCATCAGGAACACCAGGGCAAGATTTTGGTATTTGAAGACCAAAGAAAGGCTCAAGCGATAATGGCACATCCTTCAACTTACCCTCCAATACTGCATTGATCATTGCTCGGGTATGGGCGATTTTAATGCGTTTTCCAACACCATAAGGACCACCGCTCCACCCAGTATTGATCAGCCATGTATCAACATTGTGGGTATCCAATTTTTTTCCAAGTAACTCAGCATAACGCTGTGGATGCATCGGCATAAAAGGCGCACCATAACAAGCACTGAAGTTAGGTTGTGGCTCAACGATGCCTTCTTCTGTACCAGCCACTTTAGCAGTATAGCCTGATAAGAAGTGATACATCGCTTGTTCCTTAGTCAATTTGGCAATGGGTGGTAATACCCCAAAAGCATCAGCGGAAAGGAAAATCACATTCTTAGGTTGTCCGCCCATACCATTTCGAGTCACATTGGGAATATGGGAAATCGGATAGGAACCACGAGTATTTTCTGTCAATGTCGCATCCATTAAATTAATGCGACGAGTATCCGCAGTGATCGGCACATTTTCCAAGAGCGTACCAAAACAACGGGTTGTCTCATAAATTTCAGGTTCCGCCTCTGGAGAGAGATTAATCAACTTGGCATAACATCCCCCCTCAAAATTGAAAATACCTTCTTCATCCCAACCATGCTCATCATCACCAATCAATGTTTTTGACGCTTCAGCAGAAAGAGTTGTTTTACCCGTGCCGCTCAACCCAAAAAACACCGTAGTATCACCATTTTTATCAATATTCGCAGAACTGTGCATAGGTAGTACCCCTTTTTTCGGCATGAGGTAATTCATTACACTGAAAATCGACTTCTTAATTTCGCCACCATAACTGCTGCCACCAATCAAAATCAATTTTTTGGCAAAATTGAGCAGGATAAAAGTTTCCGAATTTGTACCATCTACCGTTGGAATCGCATGGAAACTTGGCACAGCAATCAGTGTAAATTCAGGCAGATGTTTCTTCAATTCTTCCGGTGTCGCTTGGATGAACATATTGCGGGCAAACAAGCTATGCCAAGCATTTTCAGTTATAATGCGAATCGGCATACGATGTTTAGGAGATGCGCCCACAAAGCAATCTTGTACATAAAGATCTTGTGCTTGCAGGTACAATTCCATGCGGCGATGGAGTTTATCAAAATTCTCAGGCAAAAATGAATTGTTCACTTTGCCCCACCAAATATCTTGTTCTGTCGTCGGCTCTTGAACAATAAATTTATCATTAGGAGAACGTCCTGTATGATGTCCTGTGTGAACAACAAGGGGACCTAGGTGAGCTATAATACCTTCACGCCGCCGGATCGCTTGTTCATACAGAGCTGGTGTATTCAAATTCCAATAAACCTCATTCAAATTAGACAGTCCATGATTTTCTAACCCGTAACTGCTATGTTCAGCACCGCGATTATCACGCATATTTCTCTCCTATTATGATTGAAAAAACAGGGTAAGGAATGAGGATTTGTAACTACTCAGCGGTTAGC
>JAGLHR010000706.1 GCA_023143415.1 Thiomargarita sp.
ACGAAGTGGAAACCCACCATTTTTTGTGGGTGGAGCGTTCGTTCTAATGACTGCGACGAATCTCTGCCCCTAATTGGGTCAATTTTTCTTCAATTCGCTCATATCCCCGATCAATGTGATAAATACGATCAACTAAAGTTTCACCTTCGGCAACTAAGCCGGCTAAGACTAAACCGGCAGAGGCGCGTAAATCTGTTGCCATCACGGGGGCAGCTTGTAAACGTTCAACACCGTTGATAATGGCTGTGTTTCCTTCTAAACGAATTTCAGCCCCCATACGTTGCAATTCAGAAATGTGCATAAAACGGTTTTCAAATATCGTCTCAGTCAACATACCTACCCCTTCTGCAATCGCATTCATCGCCGTCAATTGTGCCTGCATGTCCGTGGGAAAAGCGGGATAGGGGGAAGTGTGTATATTGACAGCACGAGGGCGCCGCCCTTGCATGTCCAATTCTATCCAGTCATTTCCTCTGGTAATCGTCGCGCCGGCTTCCAGCAATTTGAGCAATACGGCATCCAATAGATTAGCATCGGTATTTTTGACTTTAACCTTGCCACCTGTCATGGTGGCTGCAACTAAATAGGTACCCGTTTCAATACGATCAGGTAAAACGCGGTAATCTGTGCCTGATAGCTTTTCTACACCTTCAATGCGTATTGTACTTGTACCTGCGCCTTCAATATGTGCGCCCATACTTTTTAAGCAATTCGCTAAATCCACAACCTCCGGTTCACGCGCCGCATTTTCAAGTGTGGTGACACCATCCGCTAAACTGGCTGCCATCATTAGATTTTCTGTACCCGTCACAGTGACGATGTCCATCATGATAGTTGCACCGTGCAAACGTTTCGCTTGTGCGGTGATATAGCCACCTTCTACGTTAATATCAGCACCCATTGCAGTTAAACCTTCAATGTGCAAATTGACAGGACGTGCCCCAATCGCACATCCGCCCGGCAATGAGACGTGTGCCTGCCCAAAACGAGCAACGAGAGGTCCTAATACTAGGATTGAAGCACGCATGGTTTTGACCATTTCATAAGGCGCAGTAAAAGTGTGGATATTATGAGTTTTGGCTTTAATATTCAGCTTTTCATCAATAACAAATTCAATTCCCATACGCCCTAACAAGCTCATCATCGTCGTAATGTCTTGTAAATTGGGAACGTTGCTAATATAAGAAGGCGTTTCAGCCAGCAAAGTGCTTGCTAGTATGGGTAAAGCTGCATTTTTCGCACCAGAGATGCAAATTTCACCGTTGAGCGGATTTCCGCCTTTTATTAATAATTTATCCATAAATGTCCAGTAACTACTCAGCCTTGAAATGCGAATGGAGTACAACGCTTTAGCTTTGGGCGTATTGGAGTTCAACGCTTTAGCTTTGTGCGTATAGGAGTACAACGCTTTAGCTTTGTGCGTATTGGAGTACAACGCTTAATAAGACTGAGTAGTTACAATGTCCAAAGCTAAAGCGTTGTACTCCTAGACAAAGCTAAAGCGTTGTACTCCTATACAAAGCTAAAGCGTTGTACTCCTATACAAAGCTAAAGCGTTGTATTCCTAGACAAAGCTAAAGCGTTGTACTCCAATTGGCTAAAGTTTTTCTTCAAAAAACTTTAGCCTCGAATGAACTCCAAAAAAACGTTTATACCTCTTCTTGATAATCCGCCATCTCGTGGAAATTCAGATAACGATAAATCTCTTCCGATTCCTGTGCAATGGGTTCAACATGTTGCTCATATTCGGCAACGGTGGGAATTTTGCCCAGTTTGGCACAGACAGCAGCTAATTCTGCTGAGGCTAAATAGACATTGGCATTTTTGCCTAAGCGATTGGGGAAGTTACGGGTTGATGTGGAAACCACAGTGGCGTTATCCTTTACACGCGCTTGATTGCCCATGCACAAGGAGCAGCCTGGCATTTCAGTACGTGCGCCTACTTTACCAAATACCGAGTATTTTCCTTCTGCCACTAATTGACGTTCATCCATACGTGTTGGTGGTGTGATCCATAAACGGGTTGGTACTGCACCGCTACTTTCTAGCACTTTATGGGCAGCCCGATAATGACCGATATTTGTCATGCAGGAGCCGATAAAGACTTCATCAATCTCTGTACCCGCAAGTTCAGATAAGCGTTTGACATCATCGGGATCATTTGGGCAAGCCAATATGGGTTCTTTGATCTCATTGAGATCAACTTCAACGATTTCGGCATATTCCGCGTCTGCATCAGGCTCTAATAGTACAGGATTTTCTAGCCATGCTTCCATTGCGTCAATGCGCTGCTGCAAGGTGTCTTTATCACCATAGTCATTCTTGATCAACCAACGGAGCAAGGCGGCATTTGATTTGGTGTATTCAATAACGGGGGCTTTGTCTAAGCGCACCACGCACGCATTGGCAGAGCGTTCCGCAGAGGCATCAGCTAATTCAAAGGCTTGCTCAACTTTCAGTGTGGGTAAACCTTCGATTTCTATTAATCGCCCTGAAAAGACATTTTTCTTGCCTTTTTTCTCAACAGTTAATAAACCCTTTTGGATGGCAACATAAGGAATGGCATTCACCAAGTCACGCAAAGTAATTCCCGGCTGCATTTCGCCCTTAAAACGGACTAGCACAGATTCTGGCATATCGACAGGCATCACAGCTAACGCTGCTGCAAACGCGACTAAGCCTGAACCCGCCGGAAAACTGATGCCGATTGGAAAACGAGTATGCGAATCTGCTCCTGTGCCAACCGTATCAGGCAAAAGCATACGATTAATCCATGTGTGAATAACGCCATCTCCAGGGCGCAGGGCGACACCACCGCGTACCTGTATGAAATGGGATAAATCGCTGTGTAGTTTCACATCGACTGATTTCGGATAAGCTGCGGTGTGACAGAAGCTTTGCATCACCAAATCGGCTGAAAAGCTTAAACACGCTAATTCTTTTAATTCATCGCGTGTCATCGCGCCAGTGGTATCTTGTGAGCCGACTGTTGTTATTTTGGGTTCGCAATAAGTGCCAGGGCGTACACCTTGAACGCCACAGGCTTTGCCCACGATTTTTTGGGCTAAAGTAAAGCCTTTACCTGTATCTGGAGGCAGCACTGGTTGAATAAAGAGAGAGGATGCACCTAAATTCAATGTTTGACGTGCTCTTTCTGTGAGGCTGCGCCCAATAATTAAGGGAATACGCCCACCTGCTTGTACTTCATTAGGCATCGTGACAGGGCGCAGTTCAAAACTGCTGACTTCTTCTCCCTCTTTGACAATAGTCCCTTTTTTGGGGTAAATCGTGATGACATCGCCATGATTCAGTTTGCTGACATCGCATTCTATCGGCAACGCGCCTGAGTCTTCAGCGGTATTAAAGAAGATCGGTGCAATTTTTCCGCCGATAATCACGCCACCTTGACGCTTGTTAGGTACATAAGGAATATCTTTTCCGATATACCATAATACGGAGTTGATAGCTGATTTGCGCGATGAACCTGTTCCAACAACATCGCCCACATAAGCGATTGGATGCCCTTTTTGTTTGAGCGTTTCTATCGCTTCCAATGCGCCATCCATCTTGTTAATCAGTATGGATTTTGCGTGTAGCGGAATATCAGGGCGACTCCAGGCTTCAGAGGCGGGGGATAAGTCATCTGTATTGGTTTCCCCAGGCACTTTGAATACTGTGACAGTAATAGACTCAGGCAATGGTGACTTAGCCGTGAACCATTTCGCTTCTGCCCAGGCATTCAGCACTTCTTGAGCCGCTTTATTGGTTTTAGCCTTTTCCACGACATTGTCGTAGGCATCAAACATCAATAATGTCTGTGATAAGGCTTTACCTGCCACAGGAGCCTGAGTGTTGTCATCAAGCAAGTCTATTAGAGCTTGAATGTTGTAGCCGCCTAACATTGTTCCCAGTAATTCAGTGGCTTGAGTTCGGGTGATTGATGGGCAAGTAAGCTGTTTTTTTGCCACACTCGCCAAGAATTTAGCTTTGACTTGAGCCGCTTCATCTACGCCTGGTGGAACACGGTGCGTCAATAATTCGACTAGCGCATCTGCTTCAGGTGATGGTGAATGATTTTGCAATACGCCAACCAATACGCTGACTTGTTCTGCATTTAAGGGTAATGGCGGCAACCCTTGACTGGCACGTTCTTCGACATGTTCTTTATAGCCATCTAACATATTGTTTCTAACCTCATGGATAAGTTTTTTGCACAAGATATGGAGTGTACTTGAAAAAGGTGAAAATAAAAAAAGGACTGTTTGAGATTAACGATTGATTTTAAAATGTTCAACTTAAAAAATCCGTTTAATCCGTTGTACTATCAGTATATCTGTGAATTTAGAGATTATACTACCACAAGTTTCACAGAGAATTATTGAGAATTATTCTTTAAATAGCGTTTAAATTGATTTGAAATTACTGATTAGTAAATTAAATTATAGGGGGTTTGTAACTACTCAGGGCAACCACAAGGGATTGCCCCTACATAAGAAGATTTTCGTCAGTCTTCATAAGAATATT
>JAGLHR010000707.1 GCA_023143415.1 Thiomargarita sp.
TCAACAGATTATTCACTTCTTCAAATTTTCCCGTAACGACTCAGGGCAACCACAAGGGATTGCAGCCTACATCAGAAGATTTTCGTCAGTCGGAATAAGAATATTGTAGGGGCAATCCTTTATGGTTGCCCTGAGTAGTTACCATTAACCATTAACCATTAATTTAACCTGTAATTGTTTTTATATTTTTTGACTTGATAACCCGCAATACTGCATAAGAATTTGAGCAGTTCGTTCGCGTTTCTTGTGTTATAAAAAGCCAACATTTTTTTATTAAACGCTAATTTTTTCTTAGCCGGGATGCTAATCGCATCTATGCCAGAATTTAATAACATGCCATTCATCATTAAGCGACTCGTTCGTTTATTACCGTCGAAAAAAAACTGGGCTAAACTGCCCATTAAAAAAAATAACATCGCACTTTCTAATGGATTTTGAATCGTTTGCAAGTAAGTGATTATTTCTCCAAAAATATGATCTAACTGCACACTTTCTGGTGGAGAATAATCTGTACCCGCAATACTCACAGAGCCATCACGGAATTTTCCCAATGCTTCTTCATAAGCGACAAGTTCATGTAATTGACAAAAAATATCCTTTGTTATCATAAACTTATCTTTTTTTACCAGACGTAACAACTGTTGTAAACTATCACGTTGATTTAAAACCAATTGTTGATCTTCTAAACGCTTTCCGCCAATTGTAATGCCTTCTAATAAAGTTTGTACTTGTGGAAATGTGTATGGACTTCCTTCTAATTTAGCAATGTCAAACACGAATTGAGGAAACAATTTCATGAGGCGAAAACAAGCCTTTTCTTTACCAATGAAACGGGGTTGGAAATTCAAATGCCCATGTTGAATATTTAAGGGCGTATTCACTTATTCAAAGTCTCCCTCACAATCCTAATCCGTTCCTAACGTTTTCTGGATTCCAACGCTTTGTAATTGTGGAGTCTGTGAACAATTAAGTCTGACTTCATTGCATTTAATTAAACCAAGCTCCGCTGCTTTAGTTTTAAGACTAAGATCAACAATCCCACGATTATCACCAATTGTCCTGTCAAGAAATTAAAAAAGTTCCACCACTGCCGCCAAATGTTCCTCAATTTAATATGAAGACTATCGCAGCCTATTCATTAACCAGTTTTAAAGTATAATCTAACAAAGTTGGATTAAAATAAATTTTAGAGTCCCTTAAAATTTGAATATGAGGTTTAAGAGATGGAAGTATTCCTTTTTTCTTAGCTTCAATAAGGATACCAAGGCTTCCAATAACTTTTATGTGGTTCATTTTTGCTACCCTTCTTCCCGCTTTTTCATCAATTAACAAATAGTCTGCTTGGAGATGTTTATACAATGCGATAGAACTCAATTCGCCTTTATCCAGTGAACTTCCCTCAATTACAACATTATTTAAATCCAAATTAGTGACTTTTTCTTGTAAATATTCTTTAAGTTGAGCCGCTCCGAATTTACCAGCAACAGTTACTTCTTCATAAACCTCTCGTGAAACGGTAACCTCATCAAATAGTTTTCCTAAAATATCCAAACTGTCACAGATTGCCAATGCCACTAAAGGTGATGCGTCTGCTACTACAATCATGATAATTCCTTATCCAACATAGCAACTTCGTTATTTAATTCTTCAATATTTTCATAAGTTTGGTGTTCGATACCTCTTTGTTGGCATTCGTATAAAAATTCATAGCGATCTATTTTTCCAATAAATTCAATGGCCGCTCTTACAGAAAGTAGCCCATTTCTATATAGATCTATGGCAGTATTCAATTTTAATAATTGAGTTAATTTTTCCGGAGATTGAGAAATGACATATTTTTCCGGAATATCAATAATGAGTTCCATAATATTTCTCCAAGTTGATAGAAAATAAAATCAAAGTTGTTGTAGGTGGGCAAGGTGTTTTTCGTTCAACGGCAAAATACGACTAGGCTTTAAAACCTAAGTACCTGTGCATAAATAATTGAATAAAAGGGATCAGGTTCGGATTATTTTGTTAAATACCACAATATTTCTTATCATTTAAATAACGAGAAAACTTGATCATCAAGTATTAACAATATTTTTGATAAAACCTTAATATTTTTATTTTAACTTCCTCGCTAACAGAAAATCCATTTAATATTTTTTCAAACACAGGTACGGAGCAATCTTGATGGGTTGTGAACGTGCCTTCTGCAACATTTCTTCTTATGTTGTTAGCACCATATATGTCAGCCTTTCTATAATAAACATAGCTTGGATGTTTTATGAAAGGATGATCTTCCGGCTTTAAAATACAAGTTTGATCGTACTCAATAGCAGGTTTCGCGCTAGAGATATTGACAACTAAAACACAATCCTTTCCTAAATTAGAATAATAGACTGGGTTGCAACAGATAAAGTGGAGATGGTGAGAGGAGCCTGATGGAATCAGAATTGTACCCCGCTTAATGAGAGAGAAGCTATTATTCATCGCAGGCTTACTTTGACTTGATCAAGATATCGTTGTTCTTGGTTCAATTCACTAAGCGCTTTCACTTGTTCCTCATCACGCCCCATCGCACGAAAAATGGATTCTAAGTTGATAGGGAATGAACTCCCATTTGGATCTTCCCATTCTTGGCAATAATCATGAGTAAAATCTTTAATTTGAAATCGACCCATTGTGCCATATTCTGCATAAACTTCATCAAGTATCCGCATTTCGGCTTTGCTCAACTCATCAAAGTCCTCAACCTCTCTTGATAGGGACACTTCATAATTATCTTCATCTCTAATGAGATCGTGCCAAGGACTCACTTCGTCTGGAGAAGGCTGGGATTTGATGAGTTCGTAAGTTTGAGAAAGCACGGGACCGTGGGGCATGGAAACAAAATGATCGCCACTAATAGGCTCACCCCACTTTGAAACCGCTTTTCGCTCTGCTAAATAAAGCAGCTTAATTAGTTTGATAAAAGCCATGCGATTGCCCCTTTTCTTTAAAAAGTATGCCGCCATTTGGGTTACAACTGGTTCTGAGAACATTATAGCCTCCGCTTAACATATTGCTGTTACATAGTGTCCATCCGGAAACACCTCCAAAGTTAATGTTGAACTCCAAGATGCCCAAAGCT
>JAGLHR010000708.1 GCA_023143415.1 Thiomargarita sp.
GATATTTAAGAAATCCGATTTTTTGTTCTGAATCAGAATTTCTAAGCGGCGAAACGATGTTTAAGAAATCCGATTTTTTGAAAAAATCGGATTTCTAAGCTCAAAAACGAATAGTGGGATAGGTTCATAATTCACCATTCATAATTCAAGGCTAAAGTTTTTTTAAAGAAAAAACTTTAGCCTTGAAACCATTCATAATTTACCATTAAGTTAAAAAATCTTATGCTTGAACTCTGGGAATGGAATGGTTTTTTTTTAGGCGACATTATATTAGCTGTATTTATCTTTATCGTTGCCATTTTGCTCCGTCAATTGTTTGCCCGTGTTGTGTTAAAACAGTTGGAGAAGTTGACAACCAAAACGGTGCTTGATGACGAAATATTTACCGCCCTTGAACTCCCCCTTAAATTCGTTTTTGTTGTGATGGGTTTTTATTTGGCAATCCTTATGTTGAATTTACCCACAAATATTGAGGGAATATTAACGCAGTTCGTTCGCAGTTTGCTTATGTTCAGCCTATTTTGGGGACTTTATTATAGTGTTGAACCTCTTAGTTTTATTATTGATAAACTGACTGCCACAACATCTGGCGTACCATTTAATGGGTTCAAAAGTCTTCTGACTGATCGTGCGCAATTAACTGAAGGGATAAAGAGTATTTTTGTTAAAGGCTCGAAAATCCTTATTGTGCTGATAGGTTTAATGGCATTCTTAAATGAATGGGATATTAATATCATAGCACTTTTAGCGAGCTTAGGCGTAGTAGGTGCAGCGGTGGCATTTGCGGCGAAAGATATGATTTCCAACAGTCTCAGCTCTTTGACGATTATTTTCGATAAACCATTTAAGCATGGCGATTGGATTATGACTTCCGATGTTGAGGGTATCGTGGAGGAAATAGGCACGCGAACGACAAAAGTTCGCACTTCTTCTAAAGCCGTCGTCACTATTCCTAACGCGATGTTGAGCAATTCAGCAGTCACTAATTGGAGCAAAATCACCCATAAACGCATTAAAATGCGTATTAGCTTAGAAACTTGTACTCGTCGCGAACAAATTACACGTATCATACAACGTATCAGGGACTATTTGCAAAATCATCCCGATATTGAAACTGATCCTTCTAAAGTAACCACATTGGTTCATCTATTTGAATTTAATGAAAACTCCATTGATATTTTATTAGACTATTTCACCAAAACAACTATTTTGCAAGAATGGATGCGTATCCGTGAAGAGAATATGTTTGAATTTATGAGGATTGTCGAAGAGAATGGTGCAAATTTTGCATTTAAAAGTCAACAAGTCTATAGAGCTTCAGATAAATCACTTCCAAAAACCTGACAGGTTTCCAAAACCTGTCAGGTTTTGTGTGTGATCGAGGCTAAAGTTTTTTGAAGAAAAACTTTAGCCTCGATCATTATTTATCTGAAAAACTATATATGGAAAAACGACATGATGAATTTCCTAAGACATCACTTGACTTTTTATTTCCCTTTTAACTGATGGCATAAATCGGGATGATCTTAATCTTAATCCTTTCTAACCACATTCGAGGCTAAAATTTTTTGAAGAAAAACTTTAGTCGAGGCGTAACGACTCAGGGCAACCATAAAGGATTGCCCCTACAACAATATCCGTAACGACTCAGGGCAACCATAAAGGCCTCTACAACAATATTCGTAACGACTCAGGGCAACCATAAAGGATTGCCCCTACAACAATATTCGTAACGACTCAGGGCAACCATAAAGGATTGCCCCTACAACATTTTAGCCTAAAGTTTTTCTTCAA
>JAGLHR010000709.1 GCA_023143415.1 Thiomargarita sp.
TCGGATTTCTTAACCTTGTGTCGAGTTTAGAAATCCGATTTTTCTCAAAAATCGGATTTCTTCTCATATGAAAGAATCCCCATTAATACCGCCAATATTTCTTTAGTATCTTGAGGAAATCTAAACAAATTAATATCCTTAACGAGGGTTTTGATTGGACGTTTCAAAATAGCAAACCGCCAAACTTCACCAATCGTTACGGCACCATATAATATCTCTGGCATAAGACTTTCTTCATACTGATCTAAGGCGATCATTTCCGCCGCTAATTGATTAAAACCTCTTTCCAAATCGCCCTTTTTAGCTTCAATGATCACTAATTCTTGCTTTGAACGTATGAGATAATCTATGAAACCATTGAGTTTATCATTAATATCAATAGGATATTCAATATTTAATTTTGCATCAATGTCAAATATCACTTGATGAAGCAATGGTGCAATCAGAAACTCACGTTTTGCGATTTCTGAATTTAGCGTGATTTTAGGGAGTAATCGGTAGTAAACATTTTTGAGCTGATCAACGGTGGTACTTTTAACCTTTTTGCTCAAAGGAAATTGTATTTCCTCAAAATCTAAATGATACCCCAATTCTGTGATAATTTCTTCAGCAGGATGTTTCATATAGAAATAATCACTAAATGAATAACGTTTATCTTTTTTAAAAATGCTCATAATTAATCCTAATGTCGGGTGGGTAGGAGGGCAGACACAATTGTCGCTTTACCCACCCTGTTGAACTCTAAGAATGATTTTCGAGGGAGGCTCTTGCCAAAACTTGTTAGCCTTGAAATAAAATGAAAAACAAACCAAAAATACTCATAGTCGATGACAAAATTGGCAATCTCGTCGCTTTAGAAAGACTACTTGCCAATCAAAATGTCGATTTTGTTCGTGCTTTATCAGGTAATGAAGCCCTGAGCATGACAATAAAACACGAATTTGCACTCGCCCTGCTTGATGTGCAAATGCCGGAAATGGACGGTTTTGAAACCGCTGAACTGATGCGTATGGATGAGAAAGCGCAATATCTGCCAATAATCTTTCTTTCAGCCATCTATACTGAAGACTACTACAAAATCAAAGGGATAGAAGCCGGTGCGGTTGACTTTATCGCAAAACCGATTATTTCAGAAATATTGATAGGCAAAGTTCATGTCTTTCTTGAACTCTATAAACAGAGAAAAGAATTAGAAAGCAAGAATGAAGCCCTCACTCATTCTATTGCGGAGCGCGAACATACAGAAGTTAAATTAAAAGAATACCAAGAACATCTTGAAGAATTGGTGAAAAAACGCACGCGAGAACTAGAAAAATCCAAAGACGCTGCGGAAGCGGCTACTCGTGCCAAAAGTGAATTTCTAGCCTGCATGAGCCATGAAATACGCACCCCCATGAATGCGATTATTGGTTTCAGCACACTATTGGAACCATTGCTCATAGATAAAGTGCAGAAAAGTTATTTGAATGCCGTTCAAGTGGCGGGAAAATCGCTACTGACTCTGATTAACGATATTCTTGATTTGTCTAAAATTGAGGCGGGGCGATTAAAGATTCAATATGAAGCAATTAATCCTCAAGTGATTTTCGAGGAGATAAAGCAAATTTTCGTTCCAGAAGTGACAAAGAAAAACATTAATTTTGTTGTGGATATTAAGAAAAAGCTCTCACCGGTATTATTACTAGATGAAATCCGGTTGCGGCAAGTATTATTCAATTTGATTGGCAACGCCATCAAGTTCACAGAAAGTGGCGAGATCAAATTCAGCATCCACCAAATTGATAAAGAAGAAGAACATCAAGTCGATTTGATCATTTCTATTACCGATACTGGCATCGGTATTCCAGAAGATCAACATGAGAAAATTTTTGAATTATTTGAACAGCAAGAGAGTATAAATACCCGAAAATATGGTGGCACTGGACTTGGACTCGCCATTACCAAACGATTGGTTGAAATGATGAACGGTCAAATTTCCGTTCAAAGTACCGTCGGAGAAGGAAGCGTTTTTGAAATGATTTTACGCGATATCCAAGTGCCTATTATAGAAAAGGCTGAAACAGTCGCACCAGAACAAACTTTTAATTTAAAAACCATGTTCTTTGAAAAAGTACATATATTAGTCGTGGATGACGTTAAATTTAATCGTATTCTTATTAAAGAATACTTGATTCAAGTCAATCTGGACGTTGTCGAAGCAGAAAATGGGCGGGAAGCCTTAATTGTGACAGAAAAATCTCATCCTGCTTTGATTTTAATGGATATTAGAATGCCAGAGATGGATGGCTATGAAGCAACCCGAAAGTTAAAAGAAAATCCGAGTACGAAAGACATACCTGTTATTGCTCTAACGGCTTCCGTTGCACCTGAAACGATCAAAAATATAATGACTCTCGGCTTTGATGGATACTTATCTAAGCCTGTCAATTCGCATGATATTTTGAAAGAATTCTCTCGTTATTTAAAATACGAGATAATGGTGAATGATGAATGATGAATTATTTCTCGTTCCCAAATTCTATTTGGGAATGACTTCCGCAACGCTCTGCGTTGCAGGACGCAGAGCGTCCTTGAATGAATTCCCAAACAGAGTTTGGGAACTAGAGTACGCACTATGTTTCCAAGATGTTTAAGAAGCGGCGAAACGATATTTAAGAAATCCGAGTTTTTCAAAAATCGGATTTCTAAGTTTGAATAGAATCGCTTTGCGTCACATCAGTTATTAATGGTGAATTATTAATG
Source organism: Thiomargarita sp. (assembly GCA_023143415.1). Classification (GTDB taxonomy): domain Bacteria; phylum Pseudomonadota; class Gammaproteobacteria; order Beggiatoales; family Beggiatoaceae; genus QNES01. Next base: position 2,743 of record JAGLHR010000709.1, read on the forward strand.
GTGAATGGTAAATGGTAAATGGTAAATGGTGAATGGTTAAATCATTCATAATTCATAATTCACCATTTACCATTAATAATTCACCATTCAAAACGGTTCAACCAACACTTCCTTGCCAACAGCTACGCCACCACATTCGATAGGCAAAATGATAAAGCAATTGGCTTGACTCATCGAACTGAGAATGCCAGAACCTTGTTTGCCCGTAGAACGCACAACTAAATCACCTTGCTCATTGTTTTCAAGAATGCCCCGTTGAAATTCTATACGCCCTGGGCTTTTTTTCAAGGGTGAAATACAAGGTACAGTTAATCGTACAGGAGCGACTGCGTTTTGTCCCATCATACGCCGCAAAGCGGGTTGTACAAATTGATAAAACGTCACCATAGCAGACACGGGATTGCCAGGCAGTCCAAAAAAAACAGCCGCCTGAACTTTGCCAAACGTCAATGGTTTCCCAGGTTTCATGGCAACCTTCCAAAAATTGACTTCACCAATACGGCGCAAAGTGTCTGTGACATAATCTGCATCTCCCACCGAAACACCGCCTGATGTAATAATAGCATCGCTGCAACTTGCCGCTGATAAAAAGGCGTTTTCGATATCTTCAGGTTTATCGCCTACCACGCCCATATCAATGATATCCACCCCTAAATGGGTCAACATACCATATAAGGTGTAACGATTACTATCATAAATTTGACCAGATTCCAGCATTTCACCGACAGCGCGTAATTCATCACCTGTCGTAAAAAAGGCGACTCGTAAGCGGCGTTTTACTCTAACTTCAGGCACGCCTAGCGAAGCTAATAAACCAATATCAGCAGGCGTGAGCTGTTTTCCTGCCCTTAATACGATTTGACCAATCGCAATATCTTCAGCAACAGGGCGAACATGTTGCCCCTTTTTATGTTCAGCCCCGATTGTGATTGTATCTCCTTGTTTTTCAACATGTTCTTGCATAATGACAGTATCAGTGCCAGCGGGTATCACTGCCCCTGTAAATATCCTTGCACATTGCCCCGCTTGAATGGTTTCACTGTAAGGCTGTCCAGCATAAGACGTACCAATAATGGTGATTTGAGTTTTGCCCTCTTTCGGTAAATCTGCCCCACGCATAACATAACCATCCATAGCGGAATTGTTATAGGGTGGCACATTAATCCGTGATAGCACATCTTCAGCCAAAATGCGCCCTAATGCGCTGCGAATTGCCAATTGCTCTTCACCGCTAGTTGCTTGTAAATCTTGCTTAATGCGCTGCAAAGCCTCTTCAACAGTTAAAGGTTTTGTAGAAATCGTTTTTTTCATTTAGTTTAGCCTTGAATGCTTTGGAGAGAAATTGATATATTATCTTAGTTGCTCTTAATTTTCATTTATGGTAGTTTTTAGGATTCAGATTTCAACCTCATAGAATTAAATTTTAATAAAAATGTTTGAATCAGAATTTTCAGAATTTGAGAATTTTCAGAATTAAAACGCAGGTGAGTTTTCATTGACATAATTCTGTTAATTCTTAAATTCTATTCATTCTGATTCTAACAATTGAAAGTGATTTAAATCAATAAATGTTTGAATCAGAATTTTCAGAATTTTCGATTCAAATAGACTCCAATTTCAACAAATAGGAAATAAAATCGTGTCTAATTCATACACCACAACAACCCATCAGTCTTGGGGAAGTCGTATTAAAGGGTCTTTCGCACAGGCTGTTATTGGAATCATGTTGTTTTTTGCCGCATTTCCAACGCTATTTTTGAATGAAGGTCGTTCAGTACATCGCGCTCAGGCTTTGGAAGAAGGCGAAAAGATTGTTACCCCAATTAAGGCGAATAATATCCTTAAAAACAACGAGGATATGCTCGTTCATACGAGTGGTGAAGCAACAACTGACGAGGTTTTAACAGATATTATGCTTGGTCTTGAAGCACCTCATGTTATCAAGTTGCAGCGTGTTGTGGAGATGTACCAGTGGGAGGAGACAGAACATTCAGAGACAGAAGCCGAATTGGGCGGTGGATCGACGACGACAACGACTTATACCTATTCCAAAGTTTGGTCAGAAAATATTATTAATTCCAACCATTTTGCGCAAGCGGCAACCTACTCCAATCCTTCTGATATGCCTATTCGTGGAGAGACATTTCTTGCCCAACAAATCAAATTGGGTGAATTTACCCTCTCAGACAATATTGTCAGTCAGATAAATGAATATCACAACCTGCCAATAGATGGCAAAACGCGGGATCAGGTATTGGAAAAAATAAGCTATCAATTTGGAAAATCACATTTCCAAGGAGAATATTTCTACATTGCTGAAAATCCTAGCCATATTCAAATTGGCGAACTACGGATAAAATTTGAAGTAGTTCCTTCGACTATGATAAGTGTCGTCGCCAAACAAGTGGGATCGCGCTTGGCTACCTACACGACAGTAGGAGGCGAGCCTCTTTTACTCTTTGAATATGGCATGATGGATGCCAAAGAAATGTTTGAAAGCGCAAAACGAGACAATATTATCTCAACTTGGGGTTGGCGTCTGGCAGGCTTTTTGATGATGGGTATAGGACTTTCTATGATATTAAATGTGCTGGCAATATTGGCAGCCGTTGTTCCTATTTTAGGGCGGATTGTTGGTGGGGCAGGTGCTACAATCTCTTTCATTATAGCCATACCATTCACGCTCATTACCATTGCTATCGCATGGTTATTCTACCGTCCATTGTTGAGTCTAATACTTTTCCTGATTGCTGGGGTTATTTTATCCTTCTTAATCTTTTGGCGCAGAAAACAGCAAACAGTTGTATCTCAACAACCCGTTTTTATACCTCAACAACAAGTACCTCAACAGGTGCCTCAACAACAAGTTTTTGTACCTCAACAAGTACCTCAACAACCTGTTTTTGTACCTCAACAACCTGTACAACAGATGCTTCAACAACCAGTACAACAAGTGCCTCAACAACCTGTTTTTGTACTTCAACAACCAGTACAACAAGTACCTCAACAACCAGTACAACAAGTGCCTCAACAACCTGTTTTTGTACCTCAACAACCAGTACAACAAGTGCCTCAACAAGTGATCCCTCAACAACCCGTTATCGTACAACAGGCGGCTCTACCCCAACAACTAACGGGATTACTCCCATCTGCACAAGCACTTCAACAAACGACAGCACCCCAACCCATCAATTTTCTAAAGTTTTGAAACCTGACAGGCTTTTTCATCAACATAACTACTCAGTTAGCCTTGAAATCAAATTCAAGGCTAAAAGCGAAAGCTGGATCAGCTAAAATCAAAATAATTCAGTCAGTCTTCTTTCAATGCGAATTAAGAGTTGAAACTCCATTAAAAATGGAGTACAACGCTTTAGCTTTGTATTTTGGAGTACAACGCTTTAGCTTTGTATTTTGGAGTACAACGCTTTAGCTTTGTCAATCCGTCCAAAAAACGCCCAAAGCTGAAGCGTTTTCGATTCGAGGTTCAAGTTTTTTTACTGAAAAAAACTTGAACCTCGAATTTAGTTTTTCTTCAAAAAACTAAAACCTCGAACTCCATTTTTAACTCTTAATTCGCATTTACAGTCTCCTTTAGGAGACTTTAGCTTTTTCAGCCTTGAAATTGATTTCAAGGCTGAGTAGTTACTCATCCGGATGCATTCCCTACTAATTGTTTGAACCTCCACAAGATGAAGGCAAATTAATCCAACACCTTAACACCGTTATCGCTACCCAACAACAAGACATCCGCAGGGCGTGAAGCAAATAAACCATTAGTAACAACACCAGTAATCTTATTAAGTCGGACTTCCAACTCAACAGGGGCTAAAATTTCCAAATTATGCACATCTAAAATGAAATTCCCGTTGTCTGTGATAAAACCTTCTCGCCATATTGGTTTACCGCCCATTTTGACCAATTCACGGGCAACATAACTTCGTGCCATCGGAATGACTTCAATAGGCAAGGGAAATTGACCAAGAACATCAACCAATTTGCTGTCATCAGCAATACACACAAAACGTTGACTAACCGCAGCAACAATCTTCTCACGAGTCAGCGCACCACCACCGCCTTTAATCAAGTGCAAATACTTATTCGATTCATCGGCACCATCAATATAAACAGAAATTTCATCCACACTATTTAATTCAAAAACAGGAATACCATGCGATTTAAGCCGTTCAGCCGTCGCATTAGAACTAGCAACTGCGCCGTTAATTTTATGCTTGATCGTTGCGAGTGCATTAATAAAGTAATTCGCCGTACTCCCAGTACCAACACCAATGATGGTATCTTCAACAACATATTCTAAAGCGGCTTTTGCAACGCGCTGTTTTTTTTCATCTGAATTCAAAAAATTCTCCTTATGAGACTTTAATCACTTCCAAAACCTTTAACTCGACTATCAAACTTTTTATGCGAATTAAGAGTGAAAAAAAAATTCAACTCTTAATTCGCATTAGCCTAATTCATACAGTAATTAACCCATTATTGACGTGAGCGAAAAGGGCGAATACGGATGAGATTTAGTTGTTTGAGCGAAAAGTACTCAATAACCTCAATCTCAAATTCAGTATAACAGATTAACACCATAACCCCCCCCTTAAACAAGCCCTTCATTGAAATCTTATCATATCATCAACGTTGGTATCGCTTCGCTCGTGACTGTGTTTCCATCAAAAAAGCCCCAAGTCAAACGATTTGAGGCTTTAAGTTGATTTGGGGAAGGGGTGGTGGGCAACCACGTTGCCCACCCTACATGGCTTCATCAAAATCTCATTAATTCATCAACGTTGATCTCGTTCCGTTCGTTAGTTCCCATCAAAAAAAGCCCCAAGTCAAACGACTTGAGGCTTTAAGTTGGTTTGGGGAAGGGATGTTTTGAGGTTTTACCCTTTCGCCTGTCAGTTATTGGTGCCGTTGCACTCAAAAGACTTTGCCTACTTGGCTGGCGGTGAAAATGTAGTCTGTCCCCTATTTTTTTATGAAACGCCTTGAATGAGTAAGAAAAGTCGGAAAAAACGTCGCATCGTCGTTATATTTTATTCTTAAATGGTACGTCGGTTAGTTCAATAACAAGTTCTCGCTGCGACCCGTTTATAGAGAGTCATAAAATTTCTTTTTCGTCACACCTGCTTGTCTAGCCATTGAACTAATAAGAAATTGACTAAACGGTGCTTTGGGACAATCAACGGTCACTTTATAACGTCTTCCATCACTATCCTTTATCCCTTGTTCGTGTGATGTACCACCTCCTTCCTTAGACCTTTTTTTGAAACCCAGATTTTTCAGGATAGTTTTAACCGGTTCGCAAGTGGCGGATAGTGAGAACTCATATTCTTACCTGACTATATGGTGTTAAAGGCAAGGGTTCTTTGAAGAGATGATATAACCCCGTTTTCGCGTGTATAAAACGAGACCTAAACACATAAGAATAATACTTGAGCCACTCAAATAGAGGTGCCTTGCGAGTCAGTAACTGTTCAGCATATTCTTTATCTTCCCCAACAAGTGCGTCAAAAACATATTCTTTAATCATGCTTTCAAGTTTTGTCTTAGCCTGTTCAAAGATATCTGCTTGAGCGGCTAAATCAAAATCAAGGCAAAAAGCGATCCATTGTCCTTCATTATGCCTTGCATAACATCTTAATATTAATGTATTTATTTTCATTTGCCTTTTACATTGGTGAGTTTTCAGTATAACAGATTAACACCATAAACAACCCCTTAACCAACCCCTTCATCAAAATCTCATCAAATCATCAACGTTGCTCTCGTTCCGTTCGTTAGTTCCCATAAAGCCCCAAGTCAAACGACTTGAGGCTTTAAATTGATTTGGGGAAGGGTGTTTTGAGATTTTACCTTTTTGCCTGTCAGTTATTGGTGCCGTTGCACTCAAAAGACGTTGCCTACTTGGCTGGCGGTGAAAATGTGGTCTGCCCCCTATTTTTCGTATTCAAAGGCTTATTAATGCAAAAAAATTTTGGTTGTGAAGTTGAGGTTTTTTAGTCAGGAGAATGCCGTTGCACCAAAAAGACGTTGCCCACCCTACTTGGCTGACAGGTCTGTCGTTGCCCTGAAGTGTATTTTAGACCTGACAGGTTTTTAAAACCTGTCAGGTCTGTCGTTTTTATAAAAATCCGTTATTTTTCAAAAACTTAATAATGCAAAACAAAAAAACTTTGGTTGTGAAGTTGAGGTTTTTTTAATTAGTCAGGAGAATGCCGTTGCACCAAAAAGACGTTGCCCACCCTACTTGGCTAAAAAAAAAAGCCCCAAGTTAAACGACTTGAGGCTTTAAGTTGATTTGAGGAAGGGGTGTTTTGAGGTTTTACCCTTTTTGCCTGTCAGTTATTGGTGCTGTTGCACCCAAAAGACGGATGCCCTTCCCTACCAGGCTATATATTAAGCCGCTAAAATCTCAAATTCAACCGCTTTAGCTACCGGCTTAATTTGCTTGCTTTCCTTGATTAACTCAACAATACCATAGCTTGATAATGTCTTTAATATACGTGAAAGACTGCTCTGCTTCCTACCGGTTGTTTCCGATAGTTCTTTGATTGAATTTGGGTTTGTCTCTTTAATAACGTGCAATAGCGCACGATTTTCATCACTTAGCACTTCTGCCAATGATCGCATGGATGTAAACCAGATTTTGGGTTCATCAGGTGCTGGTTTATAACTACCTTTTGCAATCAGCAACATTCTTTCCCTTATTTTTTCCTGTGGCATGATACCAATACGAATGTTTTGTTTACTACTCATATCTGTTAGCCTTGATTTTTTAAAACGTCATCGACTTTTTGAAAGAAGTCCTCAATAAGTTGATATGGGTCCTTAAATTCATAAGGGATACCCTGATCCAAACTATGACGATGATGATGATCATATTCTTTGATGCGACCAGAATATTTATATTTTTTGGGTGGTTTTACAGCATTCGAGGCTAAAGTTTTTTAAAGAAAAACTTTAGCCTCGAAAGCATTATCGTAACCCATAAGCCTTTTCCCAAATTTATCATGAAGAGTAAGGCTATATCGAAGGCCATGAGGACGTTCCTTTGTAACTGTTACCTTTGATACATCAAATTTCACCCAATAGCCATTATCTTGATCTATAATCACTCCATCCAGATCGAGGAGTGTCTCTAAGCCATCATTTTTATCTTCACGCATACACTAATCCTTAATATCATCAGGTGATAAATATGGCCTAAAGATGAGAAATGAATATCTGTATTCTTATGTTTTTCATCTCCTACATTGGCTACCTTGAATTGCCGTTTTTTTTACATTGGTGAGTTTTCAGTATAACAGATTAACGCAACAACCAACCCCTTAAACAACCCCTTCCTCAAAATCTTATCAAATCATCAACGTTGATATCGTTCCGTTCGTTAGTTTCCATAAAAAAAGCCCCAAGTCAAACGACTTGGGGCTTTAAGTTGATTTGGGGAAGGGGTGTTTTGAGATTTTACCCTTTTTGCCTGTCAGTTATTGGTGCCGTTGCACCCAAAATACGTGGGTGGACTACCTGGCTGAGGAGGATGCCATTAGACGTAAATCATTCTTGAGAGGGATAGTAAAGCAGTCTTGACGCAAAAGGCGAGTCGAAAAAAATAACACTTCCAAATTCTCAATATCACCGGTTTTTGGATTTAAACGAATAACGACTTCATCATCTAATTCTTCAGATTCTTGTTCACTATAAGGTTGCACTTTATCTATATATAAAATATCTGCTGCACGATCATATTTAAAACTTAGGGTTGTTGCCATACGATATCTCCTTTAGGCAATCTTTTGCTTAAGTAAGCAGTAATAATCCAAGGATGAATGCGAGGCGCATTATCTTTTATAACACTGACGACAACATAATTACCTGGTCCGATGTCATCAAACCAACGAGAAAATAATAAGGCGTTGTTGGCACGCCGACTACAACGAATATGTAAAGGCTTTAACAATGTTTCAACAAGACATTGTTTATATTGAGGTAATAAATCGGGGTGACGTTCAGTAATATGTTGTTCTCGTTCGTCAGTTAAAATGACCTCACCTTGCAAATAAGGACAAAGGAAAAGTTTCATAATCTTTTTTTCTTATCTGTAAAATACAGAATTATTTCATAAGTTTTTAGGTAAAAAATAACTGTTCAATCTCTTCAACCTAAAATTCAGTATAACAGATTAACACAATAAACAATCCCTTCATTAAAATCTCATCAAATCATCAACATTGATATCGTTCCGCTCGTTAGTTTCCATAAAGCCCCAAGTCAAACGACTTGAGGCTTTAAGTTGGTTTTGGGAAGGGTGTTTTGAGATTTGACCAGTTAATGGTGGGCAACAAAAAGACGTTGCCCACCCTACCAGGCTAAAATTCAGTATAACAGATTAACACAATAAACAACCCCTTCATCAAAATCTCATCAAATCATCAACATTGATATCGTTCCGTTCGTTAGTTTCCATAAAGCCCCAAGTCAAACGACTTGAGGCTTTAAGTTGATTTGGGGAAGGGGTGTTTTGAGATTTTACCCTTTTTGCCTGTCAGGTGGGCAACAAAAAGACGTTGCCCACCTGACTAAAAAGACGTTGCCCACCCTACCTGGCTAGGCCACTTATCACCTAGAAATTGTGGTCTCAAAAGTGGGATTTCATGTCCATTGTATTTTGTGATCATGACATAAAAAAGTGCTTTCGAGGTTTGATTTTTTTGAAAAAAAACTCAAACCTCGAAACCACGTTGTCCAAGTAAATCTTTCATTTATGTATTCTCGTATAGCTCGCGTAAGGGCAGTGAGTTTTCAGTATAACAGATCAACACCATAAACAACCCCTCAAACAACCCCTTCCTCAAAATATCATCAAATCATCAACGTTGATCTCGTTCCGCTCGTTAGTTTCCATAAAGCCCCAAGTCAAACGACTTGAGGCTTTAAGTTGATTTGGGTTCGAGGTTTTGTCTTTTTGCCGGTCAGTACACCAAAAAGACGTTGCTCACCCTACCTAGTACACTGTCAATTTGAATTTGTCTGGTGAGACAATAAAGACCTGACAGGTTTCCAAAACCTGTCAGGTCTAACACTACCCGTCAAAATAACCTTGACAATGTACTAGTAGGCTATCATTATTGAACAACTTTTCGGTCATCCAATTTTTCTAATAAAGTTAATAGCTTCTTCCAAACCACTAAAGATAACACCACATCGGTTTTACTGCCCGATGTATTGACTAAATAACGAGCAGAAGAGATGACTTCATTGAAGAATGACTTCGTATTGTTTACAGTTTGATTGACTTGCATATCTAGTAAAGTTTCTTGGTACTGTTGTTCCAGATTTACCCAAAAATGGGAGGGTAATTGAAACACCGACTCTAGTTTTAACGCCATTTCTGCCGTGATAGGTGTTTTACCTTTAATGATTTCATTAATGATTTCCTTGGATGTTCCTATCAGTACCGCGACTTCTGCTTGGCTCATACCACGAGCGGCAAGTTCTTCAGCTAGGGTTTCGCCAGGTGGAATAGCATAATCTGGCATAAATTGGTTTTCTTTAGGATATGTATTCTCCACTCCGATAATTTCAATAGCCGTTATTTGTGACCAATCAATTCCGCCTTCTTCACGGGTTGGTACTGGATCATGATTTGGATAAAACAATAAACGATAAGGATGTTCTAAGTCTACCGAAAAAGTACCGGCGCGATTTCCTTTTAACTCATGGCAACGCGCAGGTCCACTGTATGGTGGGCCTAAATCAGCCAATGATTGTGCTGCTTGGATTTGAATCATACGAAGTTGCATTAATTTGGCACGGCGTTCTCCATACTTTCTAATCAGTTCTTTTTTTTGATTAAACAACTTTTGAAGCTTTTTCGTTTTAAAAGTGATATTCATCTTTTAATTTATCCAAGGTAGTGTTTGTCCTTTTTATTTGAAGGTTTTGGTCTTTTTTAGGATATTTCTTTAAATTTTTGAGTGCAATATCTGTAAACTGCACTTCATAGCGATTGTTCAAAACTCATCCCTCTAATTATAGTATCTCTTCATTTTCAAATGCCTTATGGTTTCGAGGTTAAAGTTTTTGCGAAGCAAAAACTTTAACCTCGAAATGACTTTCGTTCTACTGCTTTTGAATGAATTTCCAAGCAGAGTTTGGAAGCTAAAAAAATTCAGTATAACAGAACTAACACAATAAACAACCCTTTCATCGAAATCTCATCAAATCATCAACGTTGATCTCGTTCCGTTCGTTAGTTAGCATAAAAAAAAGCCCCAAGTCAAACGACTTGAGGCTTTAAGTTGATTTGGGGAAGGGGTGTTTTGAGGTTTTACCTTTTTGCCTGTTTGGTGGGCAACAAAAAGACGTTGCCCACCCTACATGGCTACTCGCCTCCGCCTATCGGCTCTCCCTGGCTCGCAGCGACTGTTATCTCAATCGGTTCTTTTTTAAAAACGATTACATCGTCATCGTCATCGTCATTTAATAAGCGGTATCCAAAATATCCGTATGCAGTATAATATCGTCCATCTGTCGTATCTAAGCCCACAAAATTGCCAGCCCATAACGGTATTGAAAATGTTATTGGCAATATTTCAGGTAAGTCTATATCGTTTTTGAATGACTTCAATGTTTTCAATGCTTTTTCCCAGGAAGCTGGGGTTCCGTCCTCCCAATCCCAATCCCAGTCTCTGCTTATAGTTAGATTGTCAAGCATGTGGAGGGACATTTCCATTTCCGGTTCGGATGACGGATTAAAAGTTATAACCATAGCAACAACAATAATATCCGCGTTTTTGCCAATATGTTGACTATCGACTTGAATTATTCCTTCCACAAATACGGACGAATTTTTGTTGATTTGAACATTTTGTTTAAAATCGTTACGACCATCAATGGAAAAACCGCCGTAAAATTTGGCATCTGTATAAAGCGGTGCGCCTTCGGCATCTATAGCTCCACCAATGCAATCTTCTATAGCTCCACCAAAGCATAAACTCGGCAAATCCGGCGGTGGGTCTGTCACAAATAGGTGAGCAGTTGCGGATACACTGGCATCGCTTTCCAATTGGGCAGTGATGGTATAGCTTCCTAGAGTATCTGTTGTGGTTAAATTGGTGGTGATTTCTCCGTTTTGGTCGGTAACGGCGCTTTCTGTGGTTAATTCAGCCGTACTGCTGGAGGGTGCTGTCAGAGTAAAGGTAACAGCGTTGCCGGCTTCGGTGATGAGTGGGTTGCCGAAATCGTCAAGCAGTTGAAAACGGATGTCTTCCGATATTTGGCCGGCATGAATGACTTGGTTTGCGCCTGCGTCTTCGATCACCGTTAACATTTCTGCGAACACGGGTTGCCACCAGCATAAAAACAATGAGCCGAATATGATGCCCTGTAGTTGTGACAAAATATTCGTCGGTTTTAGGTTTGATGAACGGTTATTGTCTAACATAGTTAAATTTTTCCGATTGGTTAAGTTTGTTAATAATTTTCAGAATAGGTTTATTGGTTTTATCCAGCAAATCCTGATTCAGACCATTATTTATCTGTTGAACAGTATTATCTATCCTGCCCTTCCTTTAATCTGGGTCATCTGGTTCAAATA
>JAGLHR010000071.1 GCA_023143415.1 Thiomargarita sp.
TCTTAAAGCGTTGTACTCCAAACAAATAACAAAGCTAAAGCGTTGTATTCCAAACAAACAACAAAGCTAAAGCGTTGTACTCCAAACAAACAACAAAGCTAAAGCGTTGTATTCCAAACAAACAACAAAGCTAAAGCGTTGTACTCTATTTGCATTTCAAGTCGTTACGTTTTTCTTTAAAAAACTTGAACCTCGAATTGACATAAAAGGTTTTAAATTCTGTTAATTCTATTCGAGGCTAAAGTTTTTTAAAGAAAAACTTTAGCCTCGAATATTCTGTTAATTCTGATTCTAACAATGGAAAGTGATTTAAATCAATGAATTATAAAAAAATCTCCTGTACAAAGAAAAAAACTAAAACTTCAAATGTTGTCGAATTTATTTCATGCACGTTCATAAACTATTAGTTCTAAATTTTTCCGGATTTTGACTATTCTAAAAAACGTTTTCTTTCATTTGAAGGGGGAATAACCATTGCTTCGCGATATTTGGCAACGGTGCGTCTAGCGACTCTGATTCCTCGCTCAGATAACTGTTCTGCAATTTTATTGTCACTCAGTGGCTTGGCAGAATTTTCAACCGCAACGATTTTTCTAATCATAGCACGAATAGCAGTGGATGAACATTCACCACCATTTTGAGTGCTGACATGACTTGAAAAGAAATATTTCAATTCAAAAACACCTCTAGGCGTATGAAGATATTTTTGAGTCGTGACACGAGAAATCGTTGATTCATGCAATTCTAACTCTTTGGCTACATCATGTAAAACCAAAGGTTTCATAGCTTCTTCACCATAATCAAGAAAACCCGTTTGCCGCCACACAATACATTTTGCCACTTTCAATAAAGTATCTTGGCGGCTTCTCAGGCTTTTTATAAACCACCGGGCTTCTTGTAAATGCGTTTTTAGCGTATTATTTTCCGCACCATCAAACTTTGAAACCAAACCAGCATAGTAATTATTAACACGTAACTTAGGCGAAATATCTGAATTTAGTTCGACTTTCCACAATCCATGAATTTTTTTGACAAAAACATCTGGTGTCACATAATTTGTATACGATGTTTCAATTTTTGTTCCGGGGCGTGGATTAAGGGATTGAATAAGTTTTAATACTTTTTGCAAATCATTACGTTCCAATTTCATGCGTTTGCATAATTGATTATAATCATGTGTACCTAATAGCCCCAAATACTTACGAACTAAACGTTTAGCCTCTTTTAGCCAAGGCGTGTCGTTAGGCTCTAATTCTGACAGTTGTATAGAAAGACATTCACTTAAATTACGTGCCCCTACTCCCAGTGGTTCAAAATGTTGAATTTGATTAAGTACCGCTTTTATTTTTTTCACTTCAACACAAATGTCTTCTCCTAAACTTTTTGCAATGTCATCAAGTGAACTGCGTAAATATCCATCGCTATCTATCGCATCAATAATGGCTATTGCTATGGCGCATTCCATTTCATTAAAATGGCTCAGTTCTAATTGCCACCGCAATTTGTCTTGTAACGTTTCAGATATACTAATTTGTTCCGCAAAATCTCTTTGATTGGTTTCACCATTCTTAGTAAAATCATACGGCGTTGTAGAATTATTGTAAACTTCCTCCCAATCACTATTGACGGCGAGATCATTGGATATGTCATCAGCTAAAATATTATCAGGTACGATTTCATCGCTTTCGCTGCTTTCATTGTTAAAAGTGTCTGCTGAAGAATCTGGATTGCTATCCTTTAAGGCTTCCTGCTGGCTAAAATCGTCTTCACTCTCAGTCTCATTTTCGTCCTCAGCTACTTCTAACATGATATTGGAATCCAAGATTTGTTGAATCTCAGTTTGTAACTCAAGATTAGATAACTGCAAAAGACGAATTGCATTTTGCAATTGTGGTGTCATGGTAATCTGATGACCGAGACGTATTTGAAGACTTTGTTTCATAATATTTTTAATTATCTTATCTTACAATTTGAAATCATGACCTAAATAAACCTCTTTCACATGATCATTGTGTAAGATACTTTCTGGGCTTCCTTCTGCAATAAGTTCACCCTCGTTGACAATATAAGCACGATCACATATATCTAACGTTTCACGAACATTATGATCAGTGATTAATACACCAATATCTAAACGACATAAATGTGCAATAATTCGTTGAATATCCAAGACAGAAAGTGGGTCAACTCCCGCAAATGGCTCATCAAGCAAAATAAATCGTGGCTCAGAAGCTAAGGCGCGTGCAATTTCAACACGCCGCCGTTCTCCCCCTGATAAACTCATGCCCAAATTAGAGGCTAAATGTTGAAGACTTAATTCCTCCAAAAGTGACTCAAGGCGTTCTTTGCGCTGTTTTTTTGTGAAGCGTTGTTGTACCTCTAAAATAGCCATCACATTGTCAGCAACACTTAGTTTACGAAAGACAGAAGGCTCTTGTGGTAAATAACCTATTCCCATTTGAGCTCGTTTGTGCATGGGGTAGCGAGTAATCTCTTTTTTATCTAAACAAATAGCTCCTTTGTCACAGGTAATTAGTCCGACGATCATATAAAAACTGGTCGTTTTACCTGCCCCATTTGGTCCTAACAAGCCGACAACCTCGCCGCTGGTGATCTTGAGGCTGACATCTTTGACTACTTGGCGAGATTTATATTGTTTCGCCAAATGCTGTGCCGATAACGTACTCATTTTTTAGGAGAAGACTTGCGCTGCGGTTGAATTTTGACGAAAACTCGCCCCTTGTCGGCTTTAATAATACCACGCTGAGTATCGTATATGATACGGGGTGCGTTAGAGGTGTAAATATCTTTTCCATCTTTTTCCTTTCGTAACTCCGCCTCTTTTGTTAAATGTAGCGTATCTTTAATGGCATTATATTCCATTCTCCTCGCTTTGGCTTTGATTTCATCACCACTTTCAAGACGCTGCTGAAAACGTGCAGGTTGACCAACAGCGATTACTTTTCCAATCTCTTGCTTTTCTGTGTAATTAAGAGTCACAGTATCTGCATTAATACGAATTGAACCTTGAATGACAATAACATCACCTTCATAAATGGCGACTCTTTTAATATTATCAATAGTTGCTTTATTAGATTCTATTAAAATCGGTTGTTCGCGATCATTCTTGAGCGCAAAAGCATTTATGGAAAGCAAAAGACTTATAAAAATGAGGGTTATTTTACGGCAATACATAATGTCCTCGCACTTGCGATAGTAAATCTATTTGTTCTGTTGGCATGAGAACGCGCATCCCAATACTGTGAGTTTCACTATTATTAAAAAGAATAGTGGTAGGGGCTGCTGTTTCGGCATATTCAGTATCTAGTCGTACCCAGACATTGCGTGAAATAATTTTCAGTGGCTTTTTTTGTTGAAGAGCAGTTTCCCTCTGTATTGTCGTGTGACCAAGTAGCCACACTTGATGACCATCTGGCGACACTTCACCTTGTTCGGCACGCACAGTCCATGCTGGCTGTTCATCCTTATAAAATACCATCAATGGTGTTGTCAATTTTGTATTAGTCTTTGGATAATGAATCATCATTTCCGCTGTTAATTGATTTTTTAAGATACCCTGTTCATCCATTTGGGTACTTGTAAAATTTTGCATGGTGTAATCAGGTACATGATCATGGCTTTCGGTAACAGTCGAAAATTGCTTTTCTAAACTTTGCACCAACCAAGTTGTTCCCAATGCAAAACTAATTAAAATGAGCCAACCTGTCCAACGATTTAACATTTTAACATTTCAGTTTTCAGTTTTTAGGAAATGACAGTTCTGGCAGATTTCAAAAATTGGCCAGTTCTAAATAGTATTTTGGGCTTGCATGATTAAATCGCACACTTCCCGCGCTGCACCGCGTCCTCCCGCATTCTGCGTTTGCCAATGGGCTTGTTTAACCACAGTCAAATGTGCATCCGCACAAGCAATGGCTAATCCGACTTGTGACATGACAGGTATATCATTGACATCATCTCCAACATAAGCGATTTGTTGTGAATCTAATTGTAATTGTTTACATAATATTTTGTAAGCAGGCAATTTATCAATTTGTCCTTGAAAAACATGCTTTATTCCCAATGCCTGCATACGGTGTGTTACAACTGGCGAATTTCTTCCCGTAATAATACCGATTATTATACCTGTTGATTGTAACATTTTCATTCCTAAACCGTCACGGGCATAAAATGCATTATATTCTTGTCCATCTTCTCCTATGTAAAGACTGCCATCTGTCAATACACCATCAACATCAAAGATAACTAAACGAATAAGAGCCGCTTTTTCAAGTATTGTATTCATATATTAATTTTGATTTCTCATTCCTTAAATCTTCATGACTTTAAACCACACGCGCCCTTAATAAATCGTGCATATGTAATACACCTATCAAGGTTTGTTCTGTCTCCACAACAAGCAATACTGTGATTTGATAAGTTTGCATTATAGTTAAAGCATCAACGGCTAAACAATTTGCTGTGATAGTTTTAGACGATGTTGTCATCACTTCAGTTATTGTACTATGAATATCAACTTGTTTATCAAGAGCGCGACGTAAATCACCATCAGTAAAAATGCCCACGACATGTCGTCCCTTATCAACAATAGTTGTCATGCCTAAACTTTTACGAGTCATTTCTATTAAGGCATCACGCAAAGTGGCAGTGGTAGGAATAATAGGTATTTCATCTCCCGTGTGCATAATATCACGAACTAATAATAAAAGACGACGACCTAATTTTCCGCCTGGATGGGAACGCGCAAAATCTTCTGCATTAAATCCCTTTGCCTCAAGTAAAGCAATGGCTAAAGCATCTCCCATTACTAAAGCGGCAGTTGTACTTGATGTGGGTGCTAATCCCAATGGACAAGCCTCTTTTTCGACGCTGACATCAATATTAACAGTTGCCGCTTTTGCTAAGCTTGAATGCTTATTTCCAGTGAGACTAATTAATGGAATATTTAAGCGTTTGATCAGGGGTAAGATAACCAAAATTTCTTCTGTTTCGCCAGAATTTGATAAGGCTAAAACCACATCTTTGGGCGTAATCATTCCTAAATCGCCATGACTGGCTTCACCTGGATGTACAA
The DNA here is from genome assembly GCA_023143415.1 of Thiomargarita sp. GTDB lineage: Bacteria > Pseudomonadota > Gammaproteobacteria > Beggiatoales > Beggiatoaceae > QNES01. The sequence goes on from JAGLHR010000071.1 coordinate 5,096, forward strand.
AAAATGCTGGGCTGCCTGTACTTGCTAAGGTTGCTGCGATTTTACTGCCGATATGTCCAGATTTACCCATGCCTATAACGACAATACGCCCTTGACTTTTAAGCATAAACTCGCAAGCCTGTACAAACGCATCACCAATTCGATCTTGCAGAGTAGCAATAGCTTGATTTTCAGTCTGTATCACCGCTAAACCAAGGGCGCGTAATTTATCGGCAGAATTTGACATAGAAGTTAAATACCTTTAGGAATAAAAATTGTAACTACTCAGGGCAACCAGAAGAGTGTGCAGCTTACATCAGAATATTTTCGTCAGTCTTCATAAGAATCTTGTTGTAGGCTGCCCACCTTTTATGCTTGCCTGAATAGCCCTGAGTAGTTACTAAAAATTTTATAAAATGTCATTTGAGCCTCTTGCAAAACTCGCTTTTTCGAGTTGAGATTTAGAAATCGAGGCTAAAGTTTTTTCTTCAAAAAAACTTTAGCCTCGATTCGATTTTTTCAAAGGATTTCTTAAACATCATACGTTTCGAGCTTAGAAATCCGATTTTTGAAAAAATCGCTTAAACCTTGTGTGTTCAGAGTTTTGCAAGAGCCTCATTTTATTGAATCAATGGACAGTTTTTGTCACTTTTTGTTATTACAGCATTTAATATGCTATATAGAAATGCTTAAATTTCAATAAGTTATAATTTAAAATGTGTCTTTAAAAACGAACAGAGCCGAATCATATAATGTATATATATAGTATAATATGATATTATGCTTTTCAATAAGGAACAAAACCAATATAACTTGTACAAATATAATAATGAAAAACCAAGTTTTTTCGTAACTACTCAACGGTTAGCCTTGAAATCAATTTCAAGGCTAAAAACTAAAGTCTGTCAAAACAGACTAATTAATTAGAAAGTTTAGCTGAGCCTGCTTTAGCTTTCAGCCTTGAAATTGATTTCAAGGCTGAGTAGTTACATAAACTTTTGCGTACCTACTGAAGATTTTTTAATATGAACCTATCCGGCCCTATTCAAAAATGCAGAATAATGAATAAAAATAGTTGGGTTGTTGACTAAAAAACGAGGTTTAAGAAATCCTTCCAAAAAATTGGATTTCTAAGTTCAAAAACGAATAGTGGGATAGGTTCATGAATAAATTAAGAGTTAAAATATAGACGTTCAGATAAATAATTTCACAAAGGGCAGGGATAGATATGCCCCTACCAGTCTATTTTCATGTAGGCATTCGAGGTTTTAGTTTTTCTTCAAAAAACTCAATTCGAGGTTCAAGTTAGTCAAAAAACTTGAACCTCGAATCCTGTGTGTTCGCCATTGTGAAATGATTTATCTGAACGTTTATAGAAATCCAACGCTTCAGCTTTGGGCGTTTTTTTTGGACGATTTACAAAGCTAAAACATTCGAGGTTTGAGTTTTTCTTCAAAAAACGTAACGATTCAGGGCAACCACAAGGGTGTGCAGCCTACATAAGAATATTTTCGTTAGTCTTCATAAGAATATTGTTCTAGGCTGCATTCGAGGTTTTCGTTTTTTGAAAAGAAAACCTCGAATCCTTTATAGTTGCCATGAGTCGTTACCAAAAAACGAAAACCTCGAACTCCATTTTCAAAAAAATTCAACTCTTAATTCGCATTATGAAGTTATTATTTTAAATAAGCATAAAAATCAATAGGTTATTAAGATAATACCTCATCTCATGCTGATTAATAACTCATTGATTTATCTTATTTTTTTAAAAAAACTGCGGTATCAAGTGAAACCATTGTAACTGAGACATTAATAAAAATGACTCTTCATCAAGAAAATTCTCAAATCGACCATTATGCAGTGATGGGCAACCCTATTGCTCATAGTAAATCTCCGCTGATTCACGCCGCTTTTGCACAACAAACAGGGCAGGTTTTGCAATATGAGGCGATTTTAGTTGGAAAAAATGAATTGACACAAGCCGTTCAAACATTTCAAATGTCTGGGGGTAAAGGTTTAAATATTACGATACCTTTTAAACAAGCAGCGTGTGCGTTAGCGGATCAATGTAGTGAACATGCAGAACGAGTGGGGGCTGTTAATACTTTATTGTTTAATGAGCAGGGTGTTTATGGTGAAAATACAGATGGCGTTGGCTTAGTTCGTGATTTAGTTCAAAATCAGGATTGCCAAATTGAAGGGCAGCGTGTGTTGATACTCGGTGCAGGTGGGGCGGTGCGTGGTGTATTAGAACCTTTACTGGCGGAAACGCCAGCGCAATGTGTCATTGCTAATCGTACTGCTTCTAAGGCGAAGAGTTTGGCGACTTTATTTAGCACTTTCGGGAATATTGCCGCTTCTTCTTATGATGCTTTACAGGGTGAATCTTTTGATTTAATTATTAATGGCACTTCGACGAGTTTGCAAGGAAAGTTGCCCGCTTTACCTGATAGTTTATTCGGTGAATGCTGTTACGATATGATGTATGCCAGTTCCCCGACTCTTTTTATGCAATGGGCAACAAAACAGGGCAGTGCGTCTGTCTTAGATGGTTTAGGCATGTTAGTGGAACAGGCAGCAGAGTCATTTTATCTTTGGCGTGGATTAAAACCTGAGACTGCACAGGTAATTCAAAATGTGCGAAATTTAATTGTTAATTGTTAATTGTTAATTGTTAAGTAACGATTCAGCCTTGAAATCAATTTCAAGGCTGAAAGCTAAAGAAGACTAAAGTCTTCTAAAAGAATACTGAGTCGTTTAGCTGGCTTTAGCGTTAGCCTTGAAATCAATTTCAAGGCTAAGTATAAATTTATCACCTATTTTTATCCATAAAATATTTTTTTGAAGAATCTTTCCAGCCTGCCCAAGATTCAACATCATTAACTGATGTTACGCAAAGCGATTCTATTCGAACTTAGAAATCCGATTTTTTCAAAGGATTTCTTAAACCTCTTGGAAACATAGTGCGTAACATCAGTCATTAACATTAAAATATTGAATTGAAGGAATATGAATCTTAAAAATAATTTACGCAACAAGCTACAGTATTATCGTTTTTTTTATAGGTTTTCAGGTCATTTCCAAAAAACTGTCAGGTATTCAATACCTGACAGGTTTATTTCTATAACTTGGCGAAGCTGTTAATTTTATCCCAATTGCTTTTTTTCATCAAATCTAAAGATTATAACCATGATCGCAAGCCCTCAAAAAAATTTAAGTCAAACGGCTCAACTTGATACGATTTCAACTCAACCTTTTCCCAATTCTAAAAAAATTTATGTTGCAGGCAGTCGCCCCGACATCCGTGTTCCCATGCGGGAAATCACTTTATCGGAGACTTTATTAGAAAACGGAAAACGCGAAATCAATCCGCCCGTCACGGTGTACGATCCATCGGGTGCTTATACTGATCCTGATGTCATTATTGATGTACGTCAAGGCATACCTGATGTGCGGAAGGCATGGATAGAAGAGCGGGGCGATACGGAAGTTCTGCCCACGATCACTTCACGTTATGGGCAACGTCGTCTGGCGGATCCCGAGTTAAAGCCTTTACGCTTTACCCACCTCAGCCCACCGCGCCGCGCCAAGGCAGGGCATAATGTGACACAAATGCACTATGCCCGTCGTGGCATTATTACCCCCGAAATGGAATTTATTGCCATTCGTGAAAATCAACGCCTACAAAATGTACGTGATTCACAATTATTGGCACAACATCCAGGTGAGTCCTTTGGTGCGGCGATTCCTAAAGAAATCACGCCTGAGTTTGTCCGTGATGAAGTGGCGCGTGGACGCGCCATTATTCCCGCAAATATTAACCACCCAGAATTAGAGCCAATGATTATTGGGCGCAATTTCTTAGTTAAAATCAATGCTAACATTGGTAATTCTGCTACAACCTCTTCCATTGAAGAAGAAGTCGAAAAAATGGTTTGGTCAATTCGCTGGGGTGGTGATACCGTGATGGACTTATCCACTGGTAAAAATATCCATGAAACCCGTGAATGGATTTTGCGAAATTCTCCTGTTCCAATTGGTACTGTGCCGATTTATCAAGCCTTAGAAAAAGTCGAGGGTAAAGCCGAAGAGTTGACTTGGGAATTATTCCGCGACACCTTAATTGAGCAGGCTGAACAGGGGGTAGATTATTTCACCATTCATGCCGGTGTAAAAATGTCATTTGTTCCTCTTGCTCAAAAGCGTATTACTGGAATTGTCTCACGCGGTGGAGCGATCCTTGCCGGATGGTGTCTCCATCATCAAAAGGAAAACTTCCTTTACACCCACTTCGAGGAAATCTGCGAAATTCTGAAAAAATATGATGTGAGTGTTTCGCTTGGTGATGGTCTCCGTCCAGGCTCTATCGCAGATGCCAACGATAAAGCCCAGTTCGCGGAACTTGAAACACTTGGGGAGCTTGCGAAAGTCGCATGGAAACACGATGTTCAGGTGATGATTGAAGGACCGGGGCATGTCCCCCTGCATCTTCTAAAAGAAAATATGGACAGGCAGCTCAGATCCTGCCATGAAGCTCCTTTTTATACGCTGGGACCTTTGACAACAGATATTGCACCCGGCTACGATCATATCACAAGCTGCATCGGTGCTGCTGT
>JAGLHR010000710.1 GCA_023143415.1 Thiomargarita sp.
TATGGTTGCCCTGAGTAGTTACTATCATTTAAAATATTGGACAAAAAATTATTTATAACTTATTGTTTTTATTGATAAAACATAATTACACGATAAAAAAAGAACGCGAACACAATTAATATGATCTTTCTCAAACCACGTTATTGGCTTTTATGGATTGGAATAGGGTTATTATGGTGTTTAATTCACCTACCTTATCAATGGCAATTAGCCGCCGGGCGAAAAATCGGGCGGTTTGCTTACCAACTCGCACAGCGCCGCCGTCGAATTGCTAATTTTAACCTAAAATTGTGTTTTCCTGAACTCAATAATATACAAAGAGGGCAATTATTACACCAACATTTTGAATCTTTAGGGATGGGATTATTAGAAATGTTGAGCGCGTGGTGGTTGCCAGATGCCACTTTAAAACCATTAGGGCATATTCAAGGGTTAGAACATTTACACGCTGCCCTAAAACGGGGCAAAGGGGTGATTTTACTCAGCGCCCATTTTACTTCATTAGAAATTGGTACCCGTTTTTTAACGATGCACACGCCTATTCATGCCACTTACCGCCAACATGAAAATCCCCTGATAGAATATTTTATGAAAAAAAGCCGCGAGTGCCGCGCGGAAAAAGCGATCCCTCGTGATGCAGTGCGCGATATGCTGCGTAGTCTCAAACAAAATAAGTCTTTATGGTTTGCCATTGATCAAAATTTTGGACATAAAAATAGTGTCTTTGCCCAATTTTTTGGTATTCCTGCCGCAACCAATACGGCGACTTCTCGCCTAGCACAAATAACTGGGGCTGCCGTCGTACCCTTTTTTGTGCAGCGTTTAGAAAATCATCAAGGCTATAAAGTGATTTTACAGCCTGCGCTGGATAATTTTCCGAGTGAAAAGCCAATGCAGGATGCGCGGCGGATTAATCAATTAATTGAAGCGCAAATTCGCCAGGCACCAGAGCAGTATTTGTGGGTGCATCGGCGATTTAAGGATCGCCCTGAGGGAGAGGAGGATGTTTATTTAATTTAATTTAACGAAACTCGTTGCTCGATATTTTCACGAACGAAAAACCTCAGAGGTTTTCAAAACCTTTGAGGTTTGGCTTGATATTGAAAAAGCTGAAAAAAGTCAATAAAATGTTTATTGGATCGTAACTACTCAGCCTTGAAATCAATTTTTCACCCCACCCCGACAAGCTCTAGCTTGGGAACGCCTGTCGCGACGCTCTGCGTCGCGGGACGCAGAGCGTCCCTGAATGCATTCGAGGTTTAAGTTTTTTTTTCAAAAAAACTTAAATCTCGAATCCAAGCTGGAGCTTGGGAACGAGGGAAATCCGTTGATTTCATAAATCCGTTGTACTCATATATGACTGACGAAAATATGACTGACGAAAAAACGACTTACAACTCATAGCATGTCGCTTTCGCTGAAATTTTAAAAATATTTTTCACCCCACTCAACTTATCTGTCTTACCAGAAGTGCCTGTAATGGGTAAGTCGCCAGAAGTGGATATTTTATTGTTTCAACGTGAAACGCTCAAATGGACAATCGAGCAACAAGAACGATTACCTGATGGAATAAGACAAAGCGATGCGCGTTCTATTTTGCTAGAATTTAAATATACAGAATCCGTTGACAAATCCATTCGAGGCTAAAGTTTTTTGAAGAAAAACTTTAGCCTCGAATCTTATTCAAGCACAGGCGTATGATTACTTTTATAAACAGCACCAAGCATTGATGGATAAAGACGTACAAACTTTTATTGTCAGTGCGAAAAAACCAAGGATCAAAACGCGAGAAATCTGGGGTTATGAACAGGTACTGCATGAGGGCGTGTACAAGAGTAACAATGAGTTGTTAAAAAGGATACCATTAATTTCGTTAAATGAACTATCCGATCAACGTCATAACGCTTATTTTAAATTGTTTGCCTCCCACAAAGTTGAAAGGGAAAAGGCATTTAAAACGTTGGAGCGCGAAGGTTTACTACCATTACTGCCAGAACCTTTAGAAATGCTCTTATCTGGTTTACGACTGTTAAAAGGAGAGAAAGATATGAATCTCGAATTGACTCCCACACAAGTTCAGGAAATGGGTAATAAATGGGGGAAACGTTACCTTGAAACATTGCCATTAGAAAAACGATTGGCGGGTATTAAGGTGGCTGACAGGTTAGCGGGTATTAAGATGGCTGACAGGTTAGCAGGTGTCAAGCCTGAAGAGGTTTTTAGCCTTTTTAAGCCAGCAGACATCGAAGCCTACCTCAAACTTATGAAAAAACTGTAAGCCTCGAATGCCCCTACGTCAAAGATTATTGGTAACTACTCAGGGCAACCATAAAGGATTGCCCCTACATATTTTATTAATACGGACGAAAATATTCTGATGTAGGGGCAATCCCTTGTGGTTGCCCTGAGTAGTTACGATTATTGTAGTGGCAGATTTGAGATAAAAATATTAACCCTTTATAAATCAAGTATTTAGTGAAAAAAACTTCACTCAGAAACGTGATAATTTAAAAGTGTTTTCAAAATGCGATAGATTTTTTCAAATTAAGGTTTATAATAATTTTTATCAGTGAGTTTTTTTAACTTATGGCAAGGAGTGGATAATTTTTTAAAATCTTAAAAATTATCACCTTTCAAAAGTCATTTTAATTAAGAGGAAAAATTAATGTCGAATACCAACAAGAAAGCGATTGCCAAAAAGGCATTAGCAGGTGCTGTATTGTTAGCCACAAGTCCAGCTTGGGCGAAAGGTGGAGGTGGTAATGCAGCTGGTAAAAGCCAACTGGGTGTCAATAATTTATCTTTAGATGTTGCTCCAGGTCATGCCTGTGCCGTTTGTGCGGACAAAGAAGATGTGATGGGAAAGTCAAGCGGTAACTTGACACCCAACAACCTTACCATTGCTATCGATCCTTTTGAAACCTCCTATGTTGAACTGGTATTTACCGTGCGCGACATCTTGGCAAAAGACAAGAATCACGTCTTGTTTTTGGTTTATAGTCCCCAAACATCGCCTTCTCCGCAAATGCCAACGCCCCTGTCAGAGAATAAACTGGGACTTGATATGTCTGCGATGGAGATTCTCGCTATATATAACATCCCTGCACAACAGATGATGGTCAATGGTCCGACGCGTTTAGGAGCCGCCAATCCTGCACCCAATAGTGCAGTCAGTTTCAGTGTCAATTTAGACGCAAGCATACTGCCAATCTTCATGCAGGGTAACGAGAAAGCATACCTCCAAGCCGCATTTATGACGAAGTCCAATTTTGAGGCGGGGAAATATGACACCTTGATTTTGTCTGAAATGGATACCCTGAGCTTTGTAAAGATGACCTGTCCAGAAAATCATGCGTCTGTTGCGGTGGGTACTAATGAAGCAGGTGATGGTACAATGACGACAACTGATTACGATGGAAAGGTAGGTAAGACAGTAACAACAAGTGCAAGTGCTGAAGCAACTGCTGAAACAAGTACAACTATCACATTCGGTGACGGCAAAGGCGGAATGTAGGATTTGATGGCGACTTGTTGATAGTCAAATCAGGTAATGGCAGATTAGCAAAGCATAATCCATCTCATACCTGAACAATAACCATTCATAAAAAGGGGAATCAATTTGTTTTGATTCCCTTTTTTTAATGGAGTTTAATAATCATGAAATTACCATAAAAATGAAAAAGTACTCCAATGTATTTGAACAAGCTGAAAAACACCCAAAAGCTCAACAATTTCATGAAGAAAACTTAGCGCGTATAACGAATATGTTTGAAGATCATGAAATGCTTCAGGATATTCGAGACGATGATGAAAAAAACTAAAAAACAGATTGAATCAGGCGAAGCCCTTAATTTATCAACTACAAGGATTGTATATAATAAGGGATTAAAAACCAAGCATGATCTCGATCCAATCCCTTCTTATATACAATCCATGTAGTTAAAGGGTGAATGGTTTTAAACTCATCTTATGTTTGAAAATGACGAAATGCTTCAGGATATTCGAGACGATGATGAAACAAACTAAAAAACAGATTGAATCAGGCGAAGCCCTTAATTTATCAACTACAAGGATTGTATATAATAAGGGATTAAAAACCAAGCATGATTTCAATTCAATCTTTTTAACATTTTAGAATTCACAGAGAAGTGGTTGAACCTGAAGCAGGATTAAATCCTGACGTGATTAAGCGTTTGCAGAAACGTATCGCTGAAAAAAATGCGGTATTTATAAATATGCTTACTTAACTCTTTATAAAAGGTGAAAAAAAATTATGGTTCTTACCAACCAAGGACATTTAATACGACTACGTCAAACAGTACCCGACGATGCCCCCATCATACTACGCGCCTACCAAGACGAAAATTTCATCAGCCTATTTCGTTCCAACAATGCCCAACAAACTGAAGAACAACTCCGAAAAATACTAGCGGATCGTTTAGAAAATGAGCCAACCAAACTTGGACATGTCGAATTTATGATAGAACATAAAAAACAGGGTCCAATTGGAATCGCACTACTAGGAGACTACACCCCCGTTCATCAACGCGCCGAATATCTCATTGGACTATTTGACGAAAGCCACCGCTCAATCGGTTACGGCACAGAAGCCACATTATTAGTGTTAGAATTAGCGTTCAACTTCTACAAGCTCCATAAAATATATACTTACGTTTACGACTACAACGAATTGTCCGAAAAAAGCACGATAAAATTTGGCTTCAAACAAGAAGGCTTGTTAGAAGATCATCATTACCTACTGGGCGAAAAACGATTTGTCAGCCTATATATCAATGGCATGACAGAAGCCCGATTTCGTGAATGTGAACAAATCCGCCGCTACTCCCTGCGACTACTTGGACGAGATGTCACCCTAGCCCCCCAAGTCATAAAAGTATCTGAAGATAGCCAGATTCCCGTTGAACAGGGCAAAAAATTTCTTGAAGCAATACGGGCTGGGAGAGTTGATTTTTCTGGAGAATGATATATCTTCGCCAATAATGCGAATTAAGAGTTGAAAATGGAGTACAACGCTTTAGCTTTGTGATTTGGTATCCAACATTAACTTTGTGATTTGGAGTACAACATTAACTTTGTGATTTGGTATCCAACATTAACTTTGTAAATCGTCCAAAAAACGCCCAAAGCTGAAGCGTTTTCGATTCGAGGTTCAAGTTTTTTTACTGAAAAAAACTTGAACCTCGAATTTAGTTTTTTTGAAAAAAAAAACTAAAACCTCGAACTCCTATTTTAACTCTTAATTCGCATCAATAAGGTGAGAAACCAAGTTTCTTCAAGAAACTTGGTTTCTTTTCAAGTTTAGAAATCCGATTTTTGAAAAAAATCGGATTTCTCATCCGTTTCAAAAGTTTTAAAAAATGCTTTTAAATCAAATATTTAAAATTTTTTTCAAAGCTATTTGACTCCAAAAAAAAAGACCTGGCAGGTTTTAAAAACCTGCCAGGTCTCTAGCATTCGCTTCCAAATCAAAAACTACGCAACTGCCGCCTTAGCCTGATCAGCTAAAATAGCAAACGCATCTTTATTAAAGACAGCTAACTCTGCCAGCATTTTTCTATCAATATCAATACCCGCCTTATGTAAGCCATTAATAAATCGGCTATAAGAAAGTCCACATTCACGCGCCGCCGCATTAATTCGCGCTATCCATAAACGTCGAAAGTCGCGTTTACGTTGCCGACGATCTCGGTAAGCATATTGCCCCGCCTTAGTTACCGCCTGTTTAGCAATCCGAAAAATATTACGGCGTGCGCCTCGATAGCCTTTTGCCGCTTTAAGCACTTTTTTATGTTTGGCGTGTGCAGTAACGCCGCGTTTTACTCTTGGCATGTTTTATATCCTCACTTATAAGGTAGTAATCGTTTGACCATTGCAACATCTGCTTTATCGATCATGATGGCGGAACGTAAATGGCGTTTACGTTTGCTACTTTTTTTAGTAAGGATATGGCGGCGGTGGCTTTGCCCGCGTTTTATACCACCAGATGCTGTGCGTTTAAAGCGTTTAGCAGCACCGCGATTTGTTTTCATTTTTGGCATTTTATACTCCGCATTGAAAAAAAACCAAGATTCAACTTAGAAACTTGGTTTTTTTATGATTAAGTTATTATTAAAGTGGGTTACTTTTAAGGGGGGCAAGCATCATGATCATTTGCCGACCTTCCATTTTGGGAAATTGTTCAACGGTCCCATGTTCTGTTATGTCGGTTGCAACACGATTCAGCAATAGACGACCCAAATTTTGGTGAGCCATTTCTCTGCCACGAAAGCGTAAGCTCACTTTAGCCTTATCCCCATCATCAAGGAAACGTATCAGGTTGCGTAGTTTTACCTGATAATCCCCTTCTTCTGTATTTGGCCTGAATTTAACCTCTTTGACCTGTATTCGTTTTTGCTTCTTCTTGGCTTTATTCCGTTTTTTGTTTTGTTCAAACAAATATTTGCCGTGATCCATAATACGGCAAACGGGAGGGTTAGCCTGTGGAACGATTTCTACCAAATCCAATTGAGCCTTTTGAGCCTTTTCCAGTGCTTCCTGGTTAGAAACAATGCCAATTTGTTCACCATTGACTTCTATTAACCGTACTTGAGATGCAGTAATAGCCTTATTAAGGCGTGTACGTTTTTTTTTATCGTAAGCGATGTAACTGTCCTCCTATTATTCAGTTTGTCAATTATTATTAACTAGAAGCTAATTAAAAAACGTTAGCCTCAAAATCAATTAGCCCTAATCATTAGTAGTATAGCAGATAACGTCTGCACGGAGTTGTTCAGTAAAGGCATCAAGTGACATCGTTCCCTTATCCTGACCATCTTGCAAACGCACTGTAATTTGTTGATTTTCAACTTCACGTCCCCCTACAATTAATAAATAAGGGACTTTTTGTAAAGTATGTTCACGAATTTTAAGACCAATTTTTTCATTTCTCAAATCTGCCGTCGCCCGAAAACCCTGTTTTTGCAAATGAGCTTCGACTTTTTTTGCATAATCAGCCTGTTGATCAGTAATATTAAGTATAACAGCTTGTACAGGGGCAAGCCATACCGGCAATGCGCCAGCATATTCCTCAATAAGTATGCCAATGAATCGTTCAATTGAACCTAAAATAGCTCTATGCAACATGACAGGAACCTGTTTGCTCCCATCGCGTGCCACATATTCTGCGCTTAAACGTCCTGGCATTGAAAAATCGACTTGAATTGTACCACATTGCCATACACGTTCAAGACAATCTTTAAGTACAAATTCTATTTTAGGACCATAAAATGCGCCTTCGCCAGGTTGTAGAGTCCAATCCAATTTTTTATTATTAAGTGCCAGTTCTAATGCTTTTTCGGCTTTATCCCAAACCTCATCACTCCCAACACGTTGTTCAGGGCGGGTAGAAAGTTTTACGATAATATTTTGAAAGCCAAAATCAGAATAGGTTTTAAAGACTAAATCGATAAAATCAGAAACTTCACTTTGAATCTGCTCTTCTGTACAAAAAATATGGGCATCATCTTGAACAAAATTGCGTATTCGCAATAATCCATGCAAAGTGCCAGAAGGTTCATTACGATGACAAGAACCAAATTCTGCCATGCGTAAAGGTAAATCGCGGTAACTTTTTAAGCCTTGATTAAAAATTTGAATATGACAAGGGCAATTCATGGGCTTAACGGCATAATCCCTATTTTCTGAATGGGTACTAAAAATCATGTCGCCAAATTTATCCCAATGTCCAGATTTTTCCCATAAAGAGCGATCAACCAATTGAGGCGTATTCACCTCTTGATAACCGTGTTGACGCAATAAGCGTCGAATATAATCTTGAACTTGCAAATAAATTATCCAGCCCTTATCATGCCAAAAAACCATCCCTGGGGCTTCCTCTTGAACATGAAACAAATCTAAATGTTTGCCCAATTTACGGTGATCGCGTTTCTCGGCTTCTTCCAAGCGATGCAAATAAACTTTAAGATCTTTTTTATTTAAAAAAGCGGTGCCATAAATGCGTTGCAACATTTCATTGTTAGAATCGCCTCGCCAATACGCGCCAGCCAGCTTCATTAACTTAAACGCTTTTAATTTTCCCGTGCTAGGAACATGTGGTCCCCGACAAAGATCGGTAAATTCCCCTTGTTTATATAGGGATAATGGTTCATTAGTGGGAATCGCATCAATAATTTTTGCCTTATATTCTTCGCCCTGCGCTCGAAAAAATTCGGTCGCCTCATCGCGTGACATAATGAAGCGTGTCAGAGTGAAATTTTGCGCCACCAATTTTTCCATTTGAGCTTGAATTTTATCTAAATCTTCTGGCGTAAAACTTTTTTCGTAGGCAAAATCATAATAAAAACCATTTTCAACTATAGGACCAATAGTCACTTGTGCTGTTGGAAAAAGGCTTTTAACCGCTTGTGCCATTAAATGGGCACATGAATGGCGTATGATATCCAATCCTTCTGGATCGCGCTCTGTGATAATAACTAATTCTACATCGTCATCAATAACTGTTGAAGTGTCTATCAAACGATCATTTATTTTTCCAGCCAAAGCCGCTTTTGCAAGGCCCTTGCTGATACTTGCTGCCACTTCTGCGACGGTGATGGGATTTTCAAATTCTCGATGATTGCCGTCAGGTAAGGTGATGATAGGCATAAGGTTTCCGATCAAACAAAAAAAAAGCACGATAAAAAAACCGTGCTTTAGAAATTGGTGGGTGCGAGTGGGATTGAACCACCGACCCCTACCATGTCAAGGTAGTGCTCTACCACTGAGCTACGCGCCCGAATATTTTGAGTTGGCTAAATTTACCATAAAATTAATTGAGATACAAGCCTTTTTTTAAATTTTTTTGCAAATAATGACGATTTTCTCTTATTTTTTGATAAAATTAAATGTATCTATATGATTTTAAATCATTTTTTAAAACGGATTTAAAATATTCCGAACTGAAATATTCAATGATTGAAGTTTTAGTATTTATTAATTATTAATTAATTGAACCTATCTAAATATGAAGTGGCGCACTTCAGAAAAACCTCAATGATTGGCGCGGGGCAAAGCACTTACAAAAATGACTTCCCTGTCTGTTCTTTGCCCACCGCACCAGGATGTAATGCTCTGGCCGCCCTGCGTCCGCTGTCCTCGTTCCCAAAAGGAACGAGGCCCAGCTACCTCAATGGCTCTACGCCGTCTTGCACTTTTCAAAAAAA